>CACZUS010000105.1 GCA_902784425.1 uncultured Bacteroidales bacterium | reverse complement strand
AACTGGAACGACAGCTCCGCCGTCTTCAACCAACAATATTGGCTGATAGAGCATCAGGAGAATGGAGACGTGCATTGTACATTGCAATTGACGAATGAGGTGCTGAAATTAAGATGAATATGGAAAGAATTGCGAAATACATAGGTTTATTATTTATGATGGTATTTCTTACATCATGTCCTGTAATGGAGAAACATGATCCGAATATAGGATTGTGGCTTCACATAAAAAATGCCACATCCCAAATATTGAATATTAGGTACGAATGTGAAATCCCTTCTTACTCGGCAGACTGTAATGTATACAAGGATAATGTAAACGTTGGAACATTATGTTTTATTCATGGCATAGGATATGATATTAAACCAGAAGTGCCGTTTGATTTTTATATTTCAGAATGTACTAACAAACATATTATTATCACATCAACATCAAATGATACCCTCGCCAACTGGAATGACAGCTCCGCCGTCTTCACCCAACAATATTGGCTGATAGAGCATCAGGAGAATGGAGACGTGCATTGTACATTGCAATTGACGGATGAGGTGCTGAAATTAAGATGAATATGGAAAAAATTGCGAAATACATAGGTTTATTATTTATGATGATGTTTCTTACATCATGTCCTGTTATGGAACCTAATGACGATCATTTTATCATCTATGTTCAAAATATAACAACACAGAAGTTATGCATTGATACTGAATTTAATATAAAGGGACATTCGTATATTGAGTCATTCAGATCATTCAGAGATAGCGTAAATGTGAATACAAAGTGTGAACTATATGGTATTGGTTATGATATTCCAGAGAATCCATTTGATATATTAATTTCAGATTTCACCAACAAGCACATCATTGTTACCTCCACCTCAGGCGATACCCTCGCCAATTGGAACGACAGCTCCGCTGTCTTCACCCAACAATATTGGCTGATAGAGCATCAGGAGAATGGAGACGTGCATTGTACATTGCAATTGACGGACGAGGTGCTGAAATTAAAATAATCCGTAGGTCGGTAGCGATGTGGCGTGCCGCATCGGTTCTCATTTTTCACATCTGTTTCTGTTATACCATGCCGTGTCTTCTATGACGTTGCTGATTGATAACCAGCAAGATATCGAAATATTCATCAACCCATCATTCAAAAAATTATTTATAACAGTGAATTTATAGAACACATTTATACTATCCTCCGTAAATTTTCGTTATTATTCTAATGGGAGTTTTTGTAGAACTCACCAACATAACTCTCGATGATGTGAATTATGTACTTTGGCATAACTTTTGAAGTGTTAAAATTGTGTCTATAGAAGATTGTACTATCGTATGATGATGAAAATACAACTGAATACTAGAAAGAAAAAGATTGTGGCTGCCATTGTGGCTTTTTTCCTTGTCTTATTCTTATTCTTTATATTGTTGATTCCAGCCGTTGATCATAATTTCCTCGGTCTATTTGGTAAATCTCCATCAATAGAGCAGTTGGAGAACCCTACTCAGATGGAAGCGTCTGAAATTTATAGTGACGACGGAGTGCTTATCGGAAAGTTTTATGTGGAGAACCGCAGTCTGATAAAGTATGAGGAGCTATCCCCCGTCTTAATACAAACCTTGATTCAGACGGAGGATAAACGTTTCTATGAGCACAAGGGCGTGGACTATTATGGTATGTTTGCCGCCATGAAGGATGCATTCAAGGGGGAAGCTAGAGGTGCAAGTACCTTGTCGCAACAGTTGGTGAAGAACCTCTTCAAAATGCGTTCAGAATATAATAAAGGCTTCTTTTGCCGAGTACCAGGTATCAAAACACTGATCATCAAGATTAAAGAGTGTCTGGGCGCACGACGCATAGAGGAGCGTTATTCCAAAGAAGAGATCCTAACACTCTATTTCAACACTGTTTATTTTGGTAATCATGCCTATGGAATCAAGATGGCATCCAAACGCTATTTTAACCTTAAACCTAACGAATTATCATACGAACAAGCCGCTACGATTATCGGTATCTTAAAGGCCACCACCTATTATAGTCCGATACGTAATCCGGAAAACAACTTAAAGCGTAGAAATGTCATCTTGAACAATTTGTGCAGTCAAAACATCATTGACAGGGCAACGTGCGATTCCTTGTGCGCCCTTCCGATTGGTTTGAATATGCAAAATGAAAAGGATGAAAGAGGAGAGGCTCTTTATTTCCGTGAGGCGGTCTTTAACGAAGCACAAGAGTGGTGCGAGAAGAATGGATATAATCTTTATGGCGACGGACTGAAGATTTATACCTCCATCGACACGAAAATGCAAAAGTATGCCGAACAGGCAGTATGGAAAGAGATGTCTTCTTTGCAATCCAAGTTCAATGAACACTGGAGGGGGGCTAATCCATGGAGAGATCAGAATCAGGCTGAACTGACCACCTTTATTGATGAAACAATAAAGAAAACCGCAACCTACAAAAATCTTATGGCCCAATACGGGGATGAAAAGGTTGTGCTTGCTGAGATGAAAAAACCTCATGCGATGAAGGTCTTTTCATATCGTGGTTTGCGGGATACTGTTATGAGTAGCATTGATTCCCTGAAGTATACTTTGCATTTCCTTCACACAGGATTCCTGGCAATGGAGCCTCACACAGGGAAAGTGAAGGCATGGGTCGGTGATGTCGATTTCAATTATTGGCAATATGACAAGGTGACAGCCAAACGTCAACCTGGATCAACATTCAAACTCTTTGTCTATGCTGCTGCTATTCAGGGTGGTAGATGCAGTTGCGACACATTGGTGGACAAGCCAGTGGAATGGACTTTCACCGAAGAGGATAATGAAGTGACCGTGTGGAAACCACAAAACGCGAGTGGTGTCTTCTCTAATGAGAGCGTCACATTAAAAACGGCATTGGCCCGTTCGATCAACTCCATACCTGTGCAGTTGACACGTCAGATGGGACCAGAAAGCGTTGTGGCGATGGCTCATCAAATGGGAATTGCCTCACCAGTTCGTCCTATTCCATCCATCTCCTTAGGAGCTGAGGATGTATCATTGTTGGAGATGGTTGCCGCCTACTCAGTGGTGGTTGACGAAGGTCGATATAGTAAACCAATCATCATTACGAAGATTGTAGATCGGGATGGAAAAGTCTTGTTGGACAATCAACCAGAGAGGAAGCAAGTCTTGGATTATGAGACCGCCTTTATCATGCGTGATATGTTGCAAGAGGGATTGCGCGATGAGCATGGTACATCTAGGAAGTTGTACGAATACAAGATTCATGGCGAGACGGATTTCGGTGGTAAGACAGGTACCACCTCCAACTATTCCGATGCGTGGTATATGGGTATCTCCCCTAAGCTGGTAGCAGGAGTATGGGTCGGTGGCGAATACCGTTGCATTCACTTTAGTAATGGAACATACGGACAGGGTAGTAGGACGGCGCTCCCTATCTTTGGTCGCTTTATGGAATATGTGTTGAAGGACCCTAAGTTGTCACGCATCTACAAAGGACGATTCGATGCTCCAGATGCTAAACGTATCACAAAAGAGTATGTATGTGCACCAAAGGAGGAGGAGTCAAAGCCAGTGGAGAATGTGAAGAACTTCTTTAAGAAGATCTTTGGAAGAGATAAGAGCGACGCATATCGCGACTCAGTTAAACAAGAGAAAAAGAAGGCACGTCAGGAGAGAAAAGAGAAGAGAAGAGAGCGGAGACGGAATCGAAGATAGTTGTTAATGCCTTTTGTTACAAGACAATCAGTGAACAGCGAGAGTTTTTTCAATTGTTAATAACCTGTTAAAAAGTCTGTTCAAAGTGAGTCTGCAGATAATTTTGTAATCGTTGTTCATTCGATTAACTTTGCGGTGCATTAATTGTCAATGCATGCAAAAAAGAGAGTTAAGTAAAAGAGATGCTAGAAATATTTGACCTTATATACAGTTTGTTGAACGTCCACACATGTGTGATTGTTCCCGGATTTGGCGGATTTGTTGTCAACGACAAATCGGCGGAGATTCATGCTGAGAATAATAGTTTCACACCCCCTATGAAGGAGGTGATCTTCAATCAGTTGCTTACGCATAATGATGGTTTGTTGGCGCAAGAGATCATGCGTAGAAAGGGAATAACGTTTGACGAAGCCAACCGAGAGATAAGTGAGACAGTGAATCAGATACAACAACGCTTATCAACGAATGGTGTGTTGGAGGTTTCCGATTGGGGTATATTCAAATTAGAGGGTCAGGTATTGTCGTTCACGCAGAAGAGATCATTTGTGATTGACAAGGAGGCATTTGGTTTGAGTGAGTTTTATTTCCCACAATTGTTGAAAAAAGAGGAAACAAAGGTGGAGGAGGTAACATCACACAAATCTCCTATGAAATCGCTTTTGATTGGAGCCGCAGCAGCTGTAGCATGTTTGATGGTTTTCCATCCTCTTCAGAATGAATCAGAAAGCAATCCTATTATGCTACAACAATCGTCATTGGTGATGGCAAGTTTGCAATCGGAGGTAGAATCACAAACAAAGACGATCAATATTTTGCAATCAGAATTAAACTCATACAAGCAAGCACCAGTAGGATTCTATTTGATTTTAGCTGATTTTGCGAGCAAAAATGCAGCAGTTGATTATATTGATGAGAAAGGGTGGGAAGATGACAAATCCATTCAACTTTTGATGATTGACAAGCGTTGTTATATTTCGATTGCCTCTGCCATGGAGAAGGAGGAGTTGATAGAGAAACGGGCAAATCTGTCGCGCGAGTTGTATGACCCAGATCAAGCCTATATTTTATCGGTGGCAAAAATGGTCGAATAAAGTAGGAGCGACGTATGATAAAAATTTCAGATCAAGATATAAGAAAAGCAGCAGCTGAGGGAATCGACGAATTTCTGAAAGTCTTTACAGATGCCTATTGGGAAGAGATCAATGGGGAGATTAATGCGGAGACGATGGCGAAACTGAATGGACATCAAAATGCCTTGTTGGCCTATTCGATTTTCCGAAATGAGATGAATGACGGTGGATTTGTTCAGATGATTCAGAATGGATATGGAGGCTATTTTTTTGATAATCCATTTGCCAAGGCGATGCGGTTGTTTGGAGCCAAGCCCCTCTCCAAGTTGGTCTATGCAGCCAAGAAAATCTATGATGCGAATAAAAAGGAGCTGGAACGAGAGACAACAGAAGAGGAGTTTCTCTCTATGTATGTTGACTTTGAGGAGTTTGATGATTTAGAGGAAGAATTTTTCTATATGGAAGAGGAAACCACTTCTGCCATTGCACATTTTGTGGACGAACACATTGAATTGTTCGCTGAGATAGTAGGGGCATAAGGTGAATTGATAGAGCCCACTTTAAGATAGAGATAAGTGTTAGAAGAAACGAACAGGA
Source organism: uncultured Bacteroidales bacterium (assembly GCA_902784425.1). GTDB lineage: Bacteria > Bacteroidota > Bacteroidia > Bacteroidales > Paludibacteraceae > UBA1181. The sequence continues at coordinate 2,982 of CACZUS010000105.1, read as the reverse complement.
GGGCAAAAAGTGTTGTTTTCTTTTGATTTGTTATGAATTTCGACCTAAAAATTGTAGTTTTGCGATAAAAGATTGTATTTGGAAACAAGATGATAGTATGACGAACCAAAAACTTGATAGCCTAGATAAGCAAATTCTTCGTATGATTGCCGAGGATGCTCGTGTCCCTTTCCTTGAGGTGGCTCGTTCGTGTAATGTAAGTGGAGCTGCAATACATCAACGTATTCAGAAACTAACATCAATGGGGGTTCTGAACGGATCCCAGTTTATCATTGATCCAGAAAAAATAGGCTATAAGACGTGTGCATACATCGGTCTTCGTCTGAAGAACCCTGCCGAATACGATCATGTTATTGAAGAATTAAAACAGATACCGGAAATCACAGAATGCCATTTCACTACGGGTGATTTCGATATGTTCATTAAAATATTTGCATTGAACAATCAACACTTGTTGACTACTATCCATGAGAAACTACAGCCTCTTGGTTTGGCTAGTAGTGAAACAATCATTTCATTTGGTTCTGCCATTAATCGTCAAATTCCTGTGGATAATCTTCCATCTGATGATGAGGATGAGGAGGGAATTGGCGATGAAACGGTATCTTTTGAAGGGTAGTACGTTAACCTACACGGGCTTACACACCTACACGGGTTTACACCCATGCCTATGATATGCCACCCCTTTGGGGTTGGGGACGGTACGTTACGGAGGGGTGGGCGAATGCTATTCGCCCCTACGTCACCACAATTTTTAACTCTTACTTCTTAATTTCTCATACGCTTCATTAATCCTCATCATCATCTTCTCGCACTCCTCTGTTCGATCTGCATTTTTAGGTAGGTCGGGGTGGTGCTGGAGTGCTAGATCGTGATAGGCACGTTTGATCTCCTCGTATGAAGCACCCTCCGATAAGCCTAAGACATCGTAATATTCCTTCGGACTGGCAAGGGCGTATGTGGTGATTGAGGAGTTTCCATTCCATTCGCTTTCATCAAATTCAGTGCGGAGAGGATTATAACGCTCTTTAAAGTAATTGACGTAATTTTTATTAAACTGCAATTGTGCCATTAACTGCATCAATAGTTTCCATTCATCATTATGGATACCATCCTCCAAAATTACAAATTGGAATAGATTATTAATGAACGTTTTCTTAAAGTCGATCTCTTCTTCCATTAGTTGTTTCACGGCATTATTCCAATCCTCCTCGCTATACTCTCGATTAAAGAAATATTCTGAAATCGAAGCATCTTCAAGACTATACCATTCTTTTAATAACTTAAATTGCGAAGATTTCGCATCTAGATTCATTTTAGAAAAACGTTGTAACAATGGGACATATTTTATTTCGTAGAATAGAAATATCTGGCGGTTTATTGCTTCTTGTTTGCTATTACAATACTTTTTACATACCGATTTTCTGATTATATTAGATGCAATTAGCTGAACAATAATAAATAAGAAAGGGGAAATTACCACTGACATAAGTAGATATTTAAATATTCCAAGGTACGGATTTTTAACAAATTGAGGTTCGTTAAACTCAATAGGTATGTTAGCTATATTACTTACCACACACGTTACAATAACGTTGATAAACCACAAAATAAGTAAAACGAAGGGCAGTTTATAAATTCTTTTATATTCCTTCACAAACTTCTTATCCTTATCCACTAATTCCATATTCAACTTTTTTTATAAAACTTGCACGGGTTTACACACCTCCCCACGGCGATGCCATGGGCTATATCTGTTTCGGTCTTTCAGGCCTATGCGCACATCCTCGACGAGCGCAACTCTTAATTCTTAACTCTTACTTCTTAATTTCTCATACGCTTCATTAATTTTCATCATCATCTTCTCGCACTCCTCTGTTCGATCTGCATTTTTAGGTAGGTCGGGGTGGTGCTGGAGTGCCAGGTCGTGATAGGCACGTCTGATCTCCTCGTATGAAGCGCCCTCCGTTAAGCCTAGGACGTCGTAATATTCTTTCGGACTGGCAAGGGCGTATGTGGTTGTCGAGGAGCTTCCCTTCCATTCACTTTCATCGAATTCAGTGCGCAAGGATTCATAGCGCTCTTTGAAGTAATTGATGTAGTTCTTATTAAACCGCAGATCCGTTATTAACTGCATCAATAGTTTCCATTCATCATTATGGATGCCATCCTCCACCTAACTCTTCTTCCTTTAGGTGTTTCACAGCTTTATTCCAATCCTCTTCGCTATATTCTCTATTAATAACATAATCTGAGATTATTTCATCATCAATGATGTACCAATTTTTTATCAACTCAATTTGTGTGGATTTTGCATCTGGATTCAGCCGACAAAAATGCTCTAATAATGGTAAATAAAACATAGACATAACATTCGACAGATTATAATAACGAGTGATGGCTTTTTGTTTGCTTATATGATATTTTGCCATGATATTTTTCCATTTTATATTTTGTATTATTATAGTGCCACAAGCATAAATGATTGCTATTAATAAACAACACAAAAAAGAAATATTGAGAGGAAGAGTCTCAAATACTCCTGCAGAAAGTACTGCAACGAAAGAAATGAGACAGCCAATCGCATATATATTGGGTCCTTTTAATACATCTCTCTTATATGCCTCCAAAAATTCCTTGTCCTTATCCAATAATTCCATATTCAACTTTTTTTATAAAACTTGCACGGGTTTACACACCTCCCCACGGCGTTGCCATGGGCTATATCTGTTCCGGCCTTTCAGGCCTATGCGCACATCCTCGACGAGCGCAACTCTTAATTCTTAACTCTTACTTCTTAACTTCTCATACGCCTCATTGATTTTCTTCATCATCTTTTCGCACTCCTCTGTTCGACCTGCATTTTTAGGTAGGTCGGGGTGGTATTGGAGTGCCAGTTCGTGATAGGCACGTCTGATCTCCTCGTATGAAGCGCCCTCCGTTAAGCCTAGGACGTCGTAATATTCTTTCGGACTGGCAAGG
>CACZUS010000104.1 GCA_902784425.1 uncultured Bacteroidales bacterium | reverse complement strand
GCCCGCTATCGCCGATGGTACTGCACACCAGTGGGAGAGTAGGTAGCCGCCACTTTTTCGGGAGTTCGACAACTGCGTCGGACTCCCTTTTTTTATGCCTGTTGATATCTGGCTTGTAAAAACATCTTATTGAAAATCAATCACATATCTTTGTTCTTCAGAAAAAAAAGTGTAAACGTGTTGGTTTTTGTATAAAAAATTCTATTTTTGTCCTATCGGTATAGTATTTATGTACAAGTGTAGTGTATTTTGCGTTTAACCTAATTGCTTTTTATTATGAGGTTTGTTTTCAGATTTTTAATTGCATTCTTGTTTGTTGGTGCACCAAACCTTCTATTGGGTGCCAAATCTAATTCGACCGACTCTATTCCTTCGATAAGAGTGGAAAATGTTAGTGTCTATGTCGCTCCTAATCCTGCAAGTGATTATATCACAATCTCTGTCAACACTGATTTTGATTTTATCTTGTTCAGTTCTAATGGAAAACAAAGCTATTCTGTCTCTGGATGCTCTGAATCCTACAAAATGGATGTATCTTCTTTATCTCCAGGTATATACATTCTTAATATACTTGTGGATGAAAATATTTATACAAAAAGAGTAATTATAGAGAGAAAATGAACTTGATCGTTCATTGCTATTAATCGTATGGCTTTTGGTAATTTTAAAATAACATTTAATTCCCCAGTAATTCTTTCTTTTATTATTATTTCTGCTATCTCATTGGTTTTGGGTGCATTGACGGGAGGCATGACTACGAGAATGTTTTTTACGTCGTATCCCTCTTCTTGGTTTTCTCCCATGACCTACTTGAGAATGTTTACTTATGTCCTAGGTCATGCTGATTCTTCTCATTTCTTTAACAATATGTTGCTGTTCGTGCTAATCGGACCTATGTTAGAGGAAAAGTATGGCAGTAAGAGAATCTTAATCGTTATTGCTGCTACTGCATTAGTTTCAGCACTTGTCAACAGTATATTTTTTACAACTGGCATTTTGGGCGCTTCTGGCGTTGTCTTTGCCTTCATCGTGTTGGCCTCAATGACCTCTTTCAAAGAAGGAGAGATCCCTCTCACCTTTGTTATTGTCCTAATTCTCTATTTAGGTAGGGAAATATTGAATGGACTGTTTAATGTGGACAATATTTCTCAAATGGGACATTTGATAGGTGGATGTTGTGGCGCTGTGGCTGGTTTCCTTTTTCAAAAAAAATACATATAAAATGTACAAAACTCTATTTATCGACTTTGATGACACGTTGTATGATACTCGTGGTAATGCAGAACTCTCATTGAAAGAGACATTTGATCATTTCCATTTTGATCGCTATTTCCCAAATTTTGAAGCATTCTCGGTTTCTTATTGGAAAACGAATGTGGAGTTATGGGACGCGTATGCTAAGGGTGACATAGAACGTGACTATTTGATGGTAGAGAGATTTCGTCGTCCGATTGCGGATGGCATCGATGAGAATGGTTCTCATTTGTCTCCAACCAAGGAGTTTTGTTTGCAGGTGAGTGATGTTTTCCTTGATTTCTGTGCGAACAAACCTGGATTGGTGGATGGCGCACGTGAATTGATGACTTATTTGAGAGAAAAAGGATATCGCTTGTATATGTGTAGTAATGGATTTCATGAGGTGCAATATCGAAAATTGCGTTCATGTGGATTGTCTGATGCTTTTGATGGAATCATTTTGTCTGAAGATGCAGGGGCAAATAAACCTAGCTTGGACTATTTCAATTATGCATTCCGTGTTTCTGGAGCCTCTCCATCAGAAACTTTGATGATTGGAGATAACTATGTCACAGACATAAAAGGAGCTCAGTCGGCTGGTCTTCATGTGATGTTTTTTAATAGACATCCGTTGACCTTTTCTACACCAGATTTCGTAGATTATGAAATTCATTCGTTGAAAGAAGCAATGAATATTTTGTGATTCTAAATAAACCTATATTCTCTTCGGTTTTTTTTGTTTGTATTTGTATAATTATTTTATAATGAATAAGTTACAATAAAATATGATTTTATTGTAAGTGTGTGATTTTACTAATTTACCAATGTTTGATTCCATTTTACCATTCTAAATAGATGATAAAATCTACTTTTGAATTGTTGTAATGATTATATGTTGCATCATAAACTCTATCATATGTTACATCATAAACTTGTACATATGTTACATCATAAACTCAACCTATGTTGCATCATAAATTTGGACATATATTACATCATAAACTTGAATCGTTACAATTACACTTATATTGTTAGTTTTTAATGTGAAATTATGAAAAGATTATTGTTATTTTTTATGTCCTTTTTGGGCTTGAATGTGTATGCCCAATATGGAGGTTTTGGCGGATTTGGAAATTCGGGAAATCTTGATTCTTATACGTCAAAAAAGGATATCAATTATGTGGGGGATGGTAAGACATGTCATGCTATGGATGTTTATTATCCGAAGGAGTCAAAAGACTCATACCCTGTTATTATTCACATTTATGGAAGTGCGTGGACGAGTAATAGTGGGAAAGGTGGTGCCAACTTGGAATCAGTAGGAAAGGCTGCAGTGGATGCGGGTTATATATATGTGACCCCTAACCATCGTTCGAATTCAGATGCGCAGTGGCCTGGGCAGATTAATGATATCAAGGCAGTGGTTCGTTATCTAAGAGGAAATGCACAAGAATTAAAAGTGGATACTTCATTCATTGCCATATCTGGTTTCTCCTCGGGTGGACATTTGGCTACTATGATGGGAACATCACGTAATGTGAAGGAGTATACCGTTGGTTCCACCACCATGGACATAGAGGGAAATCTAGGTAATTTTACAGAGTTTAGCAGTAGTGTGGATGCCGTATGTGATTGGTCGGGACCTGTGATTTTAGATAAAGTAAATTGTGGTAATGCTATGGATCTAAATAATTTTATTAAACCATTGTTCGGTAATTGCTCTGTCTCTCAATGCCCAGACAAGTACGCATTAGCAACAGCCGTAACCTATATAGATCCTACAGATCCTCCGTATATGATTGTGCACGGTTCTTCCGATGCAATAGTAGCACAATGTCAAAGTGAAATGTTATATGATGCGCTTAAAAAAGGTGGTGTGGAGTGTGAATATATTCCAACGGGAAGTGATCATGGCGTCAATGCTGATAAATGTCCGGATATGATATCATTCTTTAACAAGGCACGCGAAAAGAAGGCTGCTGCAGCTACATTGAATGATGAGGTGAAAGTTTTGGGTATAGGCGTTTACAAGAGTGAAAACAAAATAATACTGACAAATAATGAAAGAATTTCTTATGTGTTATTGGATATCACAGGTAAGATTGTTGGACAGGGAATTGTTGAGGACGAAGGAATAAGCATAGAGTATCTCCCTTACGGAGTTTATGTGCTAAGATTGGAAAATGGCTTAATCTATAAGTTTTTTAAATAAGTTTGATATTTAGTGATGGAAATGTGTGGGAAGTGATTCTCACACATTTTTTTTATGATGGGTCTTATTCTAAAAAAAATCTTTTAATCGATATTTTTTTTTGATTGGTAGATTATAGTTTGACGCTTACGAGGAATGAGATAATTTTGCAGAGATAAAAATGAAGATTATTTCAACATTCGACTTAATAGGTTCTTGCGAATGTTGAAAAAAGAATATTAGAACCTGCATTTATAAAATTTCAGATGAAAAAATTAACATTTTTAGGGTTAGCCCTATCACTATTGACATTCTGTGTTACAGGATGTAGTGAGGAAGAAGATGAATCCAAGGTGGATGGAGTGACTATGAGTGGGAAAATAGGTAATTATGCCTATGTAGATCTTGGTTTAAGTGTGAAATGGGCTACGTATAATGTAGGTGCATCAAGACCTACAGGTTATGGAAAGTATTTTGCTTGGGGTGAAACAGAAGAGAAAACCTCTTATATGGAGAATAATTATAAGTGGTGCATAACTGTACACGATAGGATGACTAAGTATTGTTTGGATAGTTGGAGTGATGCTTATGATAACAAATCTGTATTGGAAGCAGAAGATGATGCAGCAACTGTCAATTGGGGTGGTTCGTGGCGTACGCCAACCTTTGATGAACAAAAAGAACTGCTTGATGGTTGTACGTGGGAGTTCGTTTCTAATTTTAACAATAGTGGCGCAGATGGTGTTCTTGGAACTTCCAAAAAGAATGGTAATACGATTTTCCTCCCGGCGTCTGGATATTATGATAAAAGTAATCTTACGAGTTTGTCAAATGTAGGAGTATATTTAAGTGCAACACTATCGAATACATATACTGTAAGGGTTTTAGGCTTTTTTGTAAGATATAACGAAATACAAGATTACACAGAATTCCGAGAAGTTGGTGCTACTGTTCGCGCTGTTTCAGAGTAAAATTTAATAATATCCAATGAGAGGGCGTTTCAAACATAATTTGATGCGCCCTTTTCGTTTCAAATGCAAAATTTATCGATGATTTTAGAACGTTGGTAGATTATAGTTTTCCTTTTCAAAAAGGAGATATAATTTAGGAGAAACATTTAAAATGAAGATCTTTTCAACATTCGACTTAATGGGTTCTTGCGGATGTTGAAAAAAAAGAGTTATAGAACCTGCATTTATAGAAAAAGATGAACAAATTAGCATTGTTGGGATTGTCTTTGTCCCTTTTAGTATTCTGTGGAACTGGATGTAGTAGTGATGAAGATGGAGAAACTCTTGTAGATGGAGTGACTATGAGTGGAAAAATAGGTGATTATGCCTATGTTGATTTAGGGTTAAGCGTGAAATGGGCTACGTATAATGTGGGAGCGGATAGACCTATTGCGTTTGGTACTCATTTTTCATGGGGTGAAACCGAAAAAAAATATTCATATACGGAGAGCGACTATAAATGGTATGATCGAGGATCGCGCGAATATGTCAAAAAGTATTGTTTGGATAGTTGGTATGGAACAGTCGACAATAAAAAAATATTGGACAAAGAAGATGATGCAGCTGCAGCCAATTGGGGAGGTACATGGCGTATGCCTACTCATGAAGAGGTAGAAGAGTTGATCAATGGATGTATATGGGAGTTTGTGACTGATTTTAAAGGAAGTGGTACAGATGGTGCTCTTGGTACTTCCAAAAAGAATAAAAATACCATTTTCCTTCCTGCGGCTGGATTGCTTGATTATAATGGTTACAGAGCGGGAATGGGATTTTATTGGACTGCTTCTTTATATAATACTCGCCGTCCATATGATATGGGATTCATCCTTGATGATAAAGAGGTGAAAGTTTATGTGGACTATGCTGATAATGGAGCATCTGTTCGTGCCGTTTCTGAGTGATAGATTTGAATGATTCAATGTTTGACTAGGTTCTAACATTTTTCGGAAATATAGAACCTGTAAAATAAAAAAAGAAATGAACAAATTCGTATTGTTGGGATTGTCTCTGTTCCTATTGATATTCTGCTGCACGGGTTGTAATCATGATGATGATGAAAATAAAAACCTTGTGGATGGTGTGACTATGAGTGGAACAGTGGGTAATTATGCCTATGTTGATCTAGGACTAAGTGTGAAATGGGCTACGTATAATGTAGGTGCCACTAAACCTACTGGATGTGGAAAACATTTCGCGTGGGGTGAAACTGTAGAAAAAGATGATTATATGAGGAGTAACTACAAATGGTATGATCAAACAAATGGGCTGTTCATTAAATATTGCTCTGATGAATCAAAAGGAATTGTTGATAACAAATATGACTTGGATACGGAAGATGATGTAGCATCTGTTACATGGGGTGGTACATGGCGTATGCCTACATATGAGGAGATGAAGGAACTAGTCGAAGGATGTACATGGAATTTCGTATCTAATTTTAATGGAAGTGGAATAAATGGTGCCCTTGGCAAATCGGATAGGAATGGAAACACAATATTTTTCCCCGTAGCAGGATTGTTAAATCATGAAGAACCACTTCCTACTGTGGGATTCTATTGGACTTCGTCTCTATTTCATGACACTATGGCTTTCGATTTTGGATTCATGGAAAATATGAATATATTTAAAACATATACAGACAATCGAGAGATGGGTGCATCTGTTCGTGCTGTTTCTGAATAACAATTAACCACCAACAAATAAACAAGAGGACGTGTCAAACATGATTTGATGCGTCCTCTTTGCTTTTAAACTTTATTGTTCCCACCATGTCTTATTTCAGAATTCCTTCTATCCTTTCTTTTGCTCTTCTTGCTTCATCCTTTCTCAAAAAAATATAGAGGATTAATCCCAATATGATAGAAACGATTGTTTCTTGAACGCTCGGACTTTCTCCTGAAAAAAGTTCTATGAATAATATGGAAATGACAAGTGCGAACCACAATATCACAATTCCTTTTACAATAGGATGTAATAGCATTTCGATTGTGATTTTTGAACCTGTACCACTCTCTTCGATTCTTCCAACCATTGTGGAAACAATACCTATATGTTTTTTGTTTCGTTTGATCTTGAAGGAATCATCAAAAATTTCCCCATTAAAAATCTCCTTGCATTTATTATTGTAGTTGTTTTTAAAATGGGATGTGTTTTCTTTTAAGATTTCAACTACTTCCTTTTTTGTCTTCTTGCTTTTAATGATAAAATCCATAATTCTTCCCTGTGTGTATTTGTTTTTAATAAATATATCAGTGTGAAAACCATCAATTTCCTTACAAATATATACAAATTCGATTTATTTGTGTATCTTCACATCCTGAATGTGATATGATACCATGAAACGATTTTTGTGTTTGATAATCGCTATGATTATCCTTTCCGTTTGTTGGGCGGAATCCATAGAATATGCGAGATTTGACCATTTTTCTACTAAAGATGGTCTTTCATCCAATCTTGTTTTTTCTCTTACAAAGGATTCGACGGGCTTCTTGTGGATAGGAACGGATTTCGGACTGGATCGTTTTGATGGGAAGCATTTTAAACATTATCGTAAAAAAGAATACCCTTCATTGCATAGAAATGACA
>CACZUS010000103.1 GCA_902784425.1 uncultured Bacteroidales bacterium | reverse complement strand
CATTCACGGCCCCCTCTATCATAATCCACAAAAACCAACCATTGATTTCCCATATTCAATTAATTGATTATATTTGCAAAAAATTTATTTGTTAAATGTATTAAACGGAAAAGGAAGCAGAAACACACTTCATCATGAAACAAATTAAAAAAATCAAAATTCATCATTTCGGACCGATACTCGATGCCGACATCAATTTAAAAAGAATCAATTTGATTATCGGACTTCAAAGTTCTGGCAAAAGTTGCGCTATGATGATTGCTTGTTTCTGTTCTTGGGTGGAAAAAAGAATTATCTTACGCCAATCTGCAAAGGAATTCGAAAACAGCTCTTATTTCATCGATTCCCTAATCTCATATTACAATGTCAAAGAATACCTATACGACGACACTCGCATAGAATACCACTCTGACTTTATGTCCTTTCAATATTCTCATGAGACTCGTCAGTTCTCTCACAAATGGGAGAGAAAAAGATGGTCGTACGAGCGTCCCAAAATTTCATATATTCCTGCGGAAAGAGGTATTGTGTCCCTTATCTCCAATTGGAACAAACTGGGAACACAATATGACCGCATTCTCGACTTCAAACAAGACTGGGACCTCGCTCGAAGTTATATGCGAAAAGAAGCCAATATCTTACAAACAGGCATCTCATATAAATACAACGAAGAGAAAAATTTGGATTTCATCATCACACCCAATGGCAACGAAATAGCTCTTACAAACAGTTCCAGTGGCATACAATCATTGATCCCACAATATCTTCTGTTAGACTATCTCTGCAACGAAATCACAAAAGCCGACAAGGAATCTTTGAAAGAAAAAAGTTTTTCTGACAAGCAACTAAGCATCAATCTACTGAATGCCATTTACAAAAGAATCTGTTCAGAAAACATTGGAGAACCCAAAACAGAACACATCGTACATCTAGAAGGTAAAGATTTTCTTTTTTGGGACCCTGAATCTGCCGAAAAATTTCAAAAGGAAGCAGGGAAATTGTTGAACACACATCATGCAGACATCTTCTTGGAAGAACCAGAATGCAATCTGTTTCCTCCTACACAATTTCAACTCATGAACTGGATTGTTGAATTGGCAAACAAAAAGAACACCTTTTTCTTAGCCACACACAGTCCGTATATTCTCAATCACCTGCTACAAGAGAACAGAAAAGATTTCAATTTATTTCTAACCTACCCAGCAAACAACGGTCTTTTTAATATCAAAACGGCCACCGAAGAAGAAATTCAGACCATTTATGACAATGGTTCCGACGCTTTCTTCAACTTCGAATCCTTTACAACTTGAAAAATGAAACAATATAATGTATACCCAGAATGCTATGTAGATACCAATTTTGTTAGTCATATCCTAGGTGCTACTGTCAAACACAAAAGTTCATGCAATGAAGTAGTCAAAGCCATCAATCATTCTGACGGTTTTGCCGTCGGTGTCATTGATGCAGATAAAAGACTTCCTACAATGGACAATGGTTTTAAGCTTTACTCATCCGACAAGAATCAACACGTCTCCTTGTATGTTCATGAAGACAGGAAACGTTTTATTTTCACCGTCAAACCTGCCATGGATCAATTCATTCTCGAAATAGCGAAAGACCTAGGGATAGACCTTCACGACTATAATTTTCCTTCTCGTCTGGCAGATTTTAAGAAAAGGACAAAAAGAGTAACGGCTGCGGATGATCCCAATTTACGCAGACTCTTTTCCGCCCTTGAATCTCATCCTGAAATCGAACGCTTCAGAAACACTCTCAAATATTTGGTCGAAAAGAATTTAAATATTGATTACAGATTAGTCATCGAATTCTTCGAGGGGGAAAAGAACAAACAAGACCTTCATGAGATTTTATTCAGCAAATACTAAAGAATTTTACAGGATAAACCGTGGTGTAGGGGCGAATCGCATTCGCCCAATAATCGCATTCGCCCAATAATCGCATTCGCCCAATAATCATACCGCACCACCCCTCCGCAACGCACCGTCCCCAACCCCGACAGGGGTGGCATACCATAGGCACGGGTGTTAACCCGTGTAGGTGTGTAAACCCGTGTGGGTGTGTAAACCCGTGTAGGTGTGTGAACCCGTGTAGGTTTTGCAAAAATTTTATATTTTTGCAAAATAGTAGGACCGTATAGACGTGTGGGGCTAGTCCCCCAAAATAATCCACGGAATCCTTTTCACCCAAAACAAATCATATATAAACTGACATGTTAATCATCTCTTTTTTACCCGTTGCGGTGTTATTATATTACATCTACAAATGTGATTATAAACCAGAACCGTTTAAAATGATTGCACGAGGACTCTTGTACGGTGTCTGTTCGGTCGTATTGGTTGTCATTCTGCATTGCATTTTCGCGGGAATCGGATTTGAAGACTATTTCTATGGGGAAGGTCGTACGATTGTCAGTCAGTTTCTACGTGCATTTGTGGCCGCAGCCATACCTGAGGAGTGTGCTAAATTGCTGATGTTGCATCTTCTGTTGAGAAAGAATAAATATTTTGATGAGCACATTGACGGTATAGTGTATGCCGCCTGTGTCGGGTTAGGATTTGCCGGACTTGAAAACGTCACATACGTCTACGGAAGTGAAGATTGGTTATATACAGGCATAGCAAGAGCCATTTCGGCTGTTCCAGGTCATTTCATGATGGGTATTGCCATGGGTTATTATTATTCGTTGTTCCGATTCAACGTGGAGGGTCGAAAGAGAGAATGGGCAGTGAAGATGCTATTGATTCCGATTATCTTCCATGGTGTTTATGATGCCATGCTTATGATTGCTCCAATGGTTGGACCCCTACTTGTGGTAATCTTACTAATAGGCGTCATCTTCTGGTTGAACAAAATGAGAAAATTTTCCAAAGAAAAAATCACAGAATTGAGGAGACGGGACGGATTTGCCGGTTAAAAAAACGATGCCCACAACTTCGTATGGGCGAATTGCATTCGCCCACCCTACGTTGTTTTCATGCACAAAAAAGGGGCGAATAGCAATTCGCCCTTACGTTGTTTTCATGCACCAACGTCGAAACACAAAAAAGGGGCGAATAGCAATTCGCCCTTACGTTATTTCCGCGCCAACGTCGAAACACAAAAAAGGGGCGAATAGCAATTCGCCCCTACGTTATTTCGTTACCACCTTGATTGTTTCGCCCAGGATACGAACGTAATATGTGCCTTGTTTTGGTACGCGCCATTCGAAATAATCATCTACACGATATTCGCTGTTATCCCATGATTTATTGGACAAGATATAACGACCCAAGACATCATAGACACGAACTGGGGCGTGTACATTCTTCATGATGATCATGCCTTCGTCACCATAGACTATATATGTGTGCTCTGAATAGAGAACTTCCAAGAGTCCGTTATAGATTTCACCAAAGGTGTAGTTGTCGGTTACATCAACCCCGTCTCTGAGAACATAGTACTCAACCACCACGTTCTCCGTAGAACCCACATCGGTGATGGATCCCTCTACAACAACAACCAAGGAATCACCTGGTGCTATCACACCTTCCGTATACTTATAGGTTGGATTCTCCAATGGCAAGTTGTCGTAATACTTATGATCGGATGCCGCCACAATCGTAATCGGTGTGGAGTTTGGTACCACCGTCAATGTTCCTTCTACGATATCTATCTGATAGTTCTTAATCAACTCCGGATCGCCTTTCACCTCATACGTGAAGGTGTTGGCACTGCTTCCTGCATCCAACTGTGATCCCGTAACCGTGAAGAGAACCGTATCGACCGAAGCCAAACCTTCGCCGCCCACAATCACTGAATCAACTGTCAATGGTGTTCCGTCATACTCCTTCTCGCCCGATACAGACTCCAAGGTGATCTTACGAGGACGCACCTCCAAGACTCCATCATACATCTTCACATTCGTATAGTTGTCTGTCACATCCTCACCTGCATGGTTGTAGATACGATAGGTCACCACCTCATTATTAATAGCTCCTACATTGGTAATGGATCCTACCACCTGTGCCACTACATAATCTCCAATGGAATCCAAGAAGTTACGTGTATAAGAGTAGCCCTTGCTGACCAACTCCACTCCATCATATACCTTAGAGGCACTGTTGGCAGTGATGATGATCAAACGATCGATCTTCTGGATGCAGAGATAACCATCCTCCACCACAAACTTCACATCGGTAAAGTTCGGATTCAGATTGACAAAGTCTTCCTCATTCAAGCCCATGAAATAGATACCTGCTTGATAGCCCTTTGCCAACTGTGCATCACCCACATAAGTCACATCCTCGTATGGATCATACAACTCATTGTTGGAGGTTCGCGTACTACCCTTGAGCGTGTGGGTCAATCCATCATAATCAATCGTATCTCTCTTACCTCTAATAGAGACAACCACACCAGAGATTGGCGTAATCACCATCGAATCATGCTCCACTACGAAGATGACCGTGTCATAGTTCATATTATGATTGATGAACAAGCTATCTTGTAAGTTCATCGAGTATTTTCCTGCATTGATGGCTGTCACAACGGTATCGCCGTTATATTCAAAGTCTGACAACTTATACAACGAGTCTTCTGCCATCATGGTGTAACCTGATACGCTATGTTCGAAACCATCGTAACCGAAGGTATCGGTATTCTCCTTCACATAAACTGTCAATGCTGGTTTAGGTAGGATGATCAATGCGCTGTGTGCCACCAAGAAGTTGACATGTGAGAAGTTCTTGTTGTGGTTGACGAATTTCTCCACAGGCAACTCCATCTCGGTTCTACCTACATTCGTGCGACGTGCGATGGTATCTTCTGGAGATCCCTCGAAGGTGAAATCGGTCTCCGAGTACAACGAATCACTGATATAGGTGACATGATAACCGGAAACCACATGTTCCGTACCGTCATAAACGGCAGTATCGCCATTCATCTTCAACAAGACAGTCACCGCTCTCTCTGAGATGATTGTCATCGAATCATGCACCACTACGAACTGAACGGATTCAAAGTTGGCATTGTTATTAGCAAAGTCTTCCTCCTTTAAATTCATGTGGTAGGTTCCGACGTAGGTACCACGAACGGTATCCACACCAGTGAAGTCGATATATTCTTCTTTATAGATTTCAGAATTGATGTTCAACTGATAACCTGTCAGTTCATGCTCTTCGCCATCGAAGCTGAAGGTGTCAGATGGTTCGACAACCGTTACCACAACACCCGTCAATGGAAGGATGTAGAGTGAGTCATGCTCCACCTCAAACTGCACATTCGTGAAGTTTGGATTCTGGTTGACGAACTGCTCTGCCTTCAGATCCATCGTGTAGCTACCTACGTTGGTTGCAGTCAATAGAGAGTCGCCCGTAAATTGGAAGTCACTCTCCGCATACAATGGAGAACTGATAGCGACCTCATAACCTGAAAGGATATGTTCCTGAGCGTCGTATACGATGGAGTCACCCTTCTCACGAATCGTAACCGTCACATTCTCCAAAGGAAGGATCTGAGTGAGGTTCTCCTTCACCAGGAAGACCACATTCGTGAAGTTAGGGTCGGTGTTAGTAAACTCTGCAGGGTCGAGTTGCATACTATATTCGCCTACATTGGTAGCACGCACTACAGAATCACCTGCATAGGAGACAGATGCGATTGAGTACAAATCATCATCGGTAGTGATCACATAACCTGTCACCTCATGTTCGTTGCCATCATAGATAAATGTCTCTGCATTCTCGGTGATGGTCACCACTGTGTTTTCACGAGGATTGATCACCATGTGTCCTTGTTCGATAACAAAGCTGACAGAACCGAAGTTGCTATTGGTATTAACAAAATCTGATGCTGATAACGTCATCTCATAAAGACCAGCATCACGTCCCTCAACAACATCGTTGCCAGTGAATTGGAAGTCGGATACGGTATAAGCCTCATTATTGATGGAGACCTCATAGCCTGCCACTTTTTGTGTCTCGCCATTGAAGACGAAGGTATCAACATGACCCGTGATGGTTACCACCACAGAGTTGTTTGGTTCGATTACCAACGAATCATTCTGAATGACGAACTGTACTTTCTTAAAGTTGTCGTTGATATTCTTGAAATCCTTTGCACGCAACTCCATTGGATAAACACCAACAGCAGTACCACTTATGGTATCTTTTCCTGTAAACTTAAAGTCAGACTCCTTATACAATGGAGAGGCGATCACCACATCATAGCCTGTCACCTCATGCTCTACCCCATCAAACGTCACCACATCACCATGCTCGATGATTTGAACGGTAACGCCCTCAAGCGGTTTGATAGACAATGAGCCTTGAACAATCTCGAAGCGTACTTGTGTGAAGTTCTTATTCTGATTGATGAAGTCACTGCTTTGTAAGTTCATCACATACTCACCCACCGTTGTTCCCTTAGCGATAGAGTCGCCATTGAAGACGAAATCAGAGACCTGATACAATGGATGGTCGATCTGGACATCGTAACCAGAGACAATCTGTTCTTCTCCATTATAGGTAAGGGTTGCTGTGTGACCAGTAATCTTCACAACAACGGATGTGTCAGGCACAATCACCAAGTTTTGATTGGTAACAACGAACTCAACATCCTCAAAGTTGTCGTTTGCATTGACAAAGTCGCCAGCTTGCAATGTCATTGGATACTCTCCCACTTCCGTTCCCTGAACGGTAGAGTCACCCATAAAGTTGAAATCTTTCTCTTGATAGAGATCTGTGTTGATGGAGATCTCGTAGCCAGAGATGGATTGAGATTCACCATTATAGATAAGCGTATCGGTATGGCTCACCACCGTTACGATAACATCCTTTTTAGGCAAAACAACCAAATCCTTATGAACGATTGTGAATTGTACATCCTCATAATTTGGATTGATGTTAGCGAAATCTTCCGCTTTCAAATCCATTGAATAAGTACCCACTTCACTGCCACTGATTTGATCAACACCCGTAAAGGTGATTGATTCGATAGTATAATCAGGGTTGTTGCAACTGAAGTCGTAGCCAGCAACCGTATGTTCGGAGCCATCATAGATGAAGGTATCCGTATGTTCTGTGATAACCACCTCCAATGCCTTGAGTGGTGTAATGGTCAATGAACCATCCTCCACAATAAAGTTGACGGTTTGATAATCTGGATTGATATTAGCGAAATCATCTGCTTTCAGATTCATT
>CACZUS010000102.1 GCA_902784425.1 uncultured Bacteroidales bacterium | reverse complement strand
GATGCCGCCATTGCCGTTTTTGCCGACGAAAGCCACTGGCGTTTGTCGTACATCTGCGACATGAAAGAAGGTGTCACCAACGCAAAACGGTTCTCGTACATCTTAGGCGACGAGCAGGGGCAGTATAAGACACCTTTGGAGCGACTTGATACCATTTACGCCAAAAGAGGAAGGTTTGTCTTAAATGACTTGCGCGAAGCTTTCTCCGTCGATGCGTTGAGCGATGAGTTTTTCAAGGAATATCACGATCATTATGATGACATCGTGGCGGAATTAGCCCGACAAGGAAAGACGGGTGCCGTGTATCATGATTATGTGAAGAAACTGATGGGGCGTATCGTCTTTCTGCATTTCCTACAAAAGAAGGGTTGGCTTTGTGGCGATACCAACTTCATGCTCAACACTTTCAGCCAAAGCAACCGCAGAAGCGATTATTTGGAAAGCGTGCTTGAACCGCTTTTCTTTGGCATTCTCAACACCGAACCCGCCAAACGCGAGCAGGTTTTCAGCAGGAATGGTTGGCAACAAAGTTTGGTGGTAAAATGGGCGAACATTCCTTATCTTAACGGAGGTCTGTTTGAACGTGATGACGTTGACAACCTGAGGATTGTTCTGCCCGAGTCTATCTTCAGCAATCTTTTCTCCTTCTTGGCCTCCTACAACTTCACCGTCGATGAGAACGACCCCGACGATGCCGAGATTGGTGTTGACCCCGAAATGTTGGGCAAGATTTTCGAGAGCCTTTTGGAAGACAACAAGGCCAAAGGTGCCTTCTACACGCCCAAGGAGATTGTGCGCTATATGTGCAAAGAGTCGCTGATAGCCCATCTCGCATCCAAGCTGCCCGATGTTGCTGATGGTGTTGTTCGTGCCTTTGTGGAAAGCCATGAGATGCAGCCTGAGTTGGAGCCTTACCGCGACAACCTTGAAAGTGCCTTACGTGAGGTAAAGATATGCGACCCGGCCATTGGTTCAGGTGCATTCCCTATGGGCTTGCTGAATGAGTTGTGGCGTTGCCGCGAAGCCTTGGGTACGCAGATGTCGCGCCTACAACTGAAAAAGGAGATTATCGAAAACAACATCTATGGCGTGGACATCGAGCGCGGTGCCATCGACATTGCCCGTTTGCGTTTCTGGTTGAGCATCGTGGTGGACAGCGAGACGGCGGAGCCTTTGCCCAACTTCGACTACAAGTTCATGCAAGGCAACAGCTTGATTGAGAGTTATGGCGGTTTCGACCTCAGCCGCATCGCGGGCAAGACTGTGGGTCGTCCATCCACCTCCACGCAGTATGTGATAGGTCTCGACAGCGATTTGAGCCAGAAGAATCTGCAACGCCTATTGCGCGAATACTTCTCCATCACTGACCATCAGAAGAAAGCCACCATGCGCCACGCCATCAACGCCGAGGTGAAGACCCTCATCCGCGAAAGCATTGGCGGCACCCCGACCTTCCTCGCCAAGTTGGAGCAACTCGACCCTTCCGCCAACCAAGACTTCTTCCTTTGGCACACTTGGTTTAAGGACATTTTTGACAAAGGCGGGTTTGATATTGTGATTGGGAATCCGCCGTATGTAGTGGTGGAGGCAAACGGAAAATATAGAAACTATGAGACGGAGTCAAGTCTGGACCTTTATGCGTATTTTTATGAACGTGCTGTCAAATTATTGAAATCAGATGGCATCATATCTTTCATCACGTCTTCACTATTTGTCAAAGGACTAAAATACACATCTCTCCGATCTTTCTTAGAAAACAATGTTTCGGTTGCTGCATTTAGAATTGAGGGAGATGCGGTGTTTGAAAACGCAGGAATTCCTACTGCCACATTTATTGCTCAAAAAGCAAGGGGAAAATGGAAATTTGAAGATTTTTATGCTGATAAAAAAATGGTTGATAAGATTAAACGGGGTGGTACGCCATTATCAACAATATCGGATATTATGAGAGGGTTTGAGATAGGACGGAACATGGTTAGTTCGGATGGTCCTATTAAATTCCTTACAGGATCAGATGTCATAAAGTACACATACTATAAATTGTCGTACATAAGTCAGTCAGTCTTGTCAGCATTTTCAAAAGAAAAAAGGTTTTTCACTAAGGAACGTATTTTATTGAGAGAGACTGGAAGTTCACTAACTGCTGTTTATCTCGGAGATGAAACAATATATTCGAATAGAAGTTTGTACTCAATACTCATTACAAAACCTGAGCTAAAAACCAAGTACGTTCTTGCATTGCTTAACTCATCGTTGTTGCAATGGTACTATGCAACAATGTTCAAGGGAGACACGGAACTATTCCCGAAAATTCGAATTGCTCAAGCGAAGCAACTTCCAATTTTCAAGGCTTCTATGGAACAACAACAACCCATCATCGAATTAGTTGATCGAATTATGGAAAAGAAACGCTCGAATCCTAATGCCGACACGTCAGCATCGGAGCGAGAAATAGACAGGTTGGTTTACAAACTCTATAATCTCACAGATGAAGAAATTGCAGTGATTGAGCAAGGTAACTGACAAAATGTCGCTGTTGCTCATGGCGGCATCGTTTTTGTCGAAATTCAGTATAATAACTAATATATACTTAAATGATTAACATTGAAGAATTAAAGATTATTCTTGGCGGAAAAGTCAAGCTGAATAACTGCAAAAGAGATATTGACATCAACATAAGAGAAATTGCTGGAAAAATGGGTTGCTCTCCCATTGATGTCTTGTCTGGTTTGAAACAATTGGAATCTGCGCGAGAAATAAAAAGACTAATGCAAATTGGATGGTCCAAAGATGAATATACACTTACGGTATTGGAAAAATCTTCCATCCTAAACAATTTATTAATGAATAGGTATTAGACTTGCATCTTTGTTAAAAACAATTGAATCCATGAAAGTTAAATTAGACCCACTGCCACAGCCTATATTGGAAGGAATAAGCAAAGCAATTGGTGATACCGAAAATGGCTTGTCAGGAAGCCAGATAGACTATTTGCTTCAACAAGCTCTTTTAAATAATACCACTCCGGGTATTACAAAATGGCAACGGATATACAATGCTTTCGTAGATTTTCAGAACAGGGAGCAATGTTCCAACAATATTTTTACTTTCATAAAATTGGTTTTATCCCCATCCCGATATGTTAATGAACCAGAACGTTTTGAATGGCTGTTGAAAAACACAAACCAACAGCTTTCATTTGCTGGTTGGAAAATAGGAGAAGATGGTAAACAACTAAAAATACAAAAAGCCACAACCATACAAGAAGCGCAAATAAAAGCAAAGAACTTAAAATCGGAAATTGAGAACAGAAAAGGTCACCCTGAAATCATCAAATACTGCAAAGCTGAATTGTTAAGTGACAATTATTTTCATGCCGTTTTTGAGGCTTGTAAGGGGTTGTTTGAAAGAATCAGAGAACTATCTGGCGTGAACAAAGATGGAATACGGCTTATTGAAGAAGTTTTTAGTACAAATCCCATACTAATTATAAATAATTACTTATCGGCTTCCGAAAAAGATGAGCTTTCGGGGTTTTGTAATCTTTTGAAAGGATTATGTGGTATGTTTAGAAATACAGAAGCTCATGAGCCTAAGGTAAGTTGGACTATTACAGAGCAAGATGCACTGGAAATATTAGGAGTTATTTCATATTGCCATAGACGGCTTGATTCGGTTCAAAAAATTAGATAGACTTTAAAAAACGACAGGTATGCTCTATGTTTTATTGGATAACAAGTATGATTTGATAGTTGGTTTTCTTCTTAACTATTGGTTTATTGCAATAATAGTGCTGGTTTGCGTAATTATTATTGCGATACCACAGATTCGCGATGGATTCAAACTGATGTTTAGTCTTTTTAGAAGGAAAGAGTTCAAAGTGGATTATCAAGATGAAACTATTACTTTTGAAGAAAAGATTAAAAGCAAAGATTTTGATGTTGTAAAAGTATATGCTACAACACATACTTACGGAGTTTCAGCTGAGTATAAATGGTTGAAGCACAATTATCCAAGTTATGATAAAATCATGCAATCTCTTTGCCAAATAACTCTTGATGATGGGGAAAAAGTATTTTTTGACAAAATGGATATTAGTAAAAACAAAAAGGGCAAGTCGATACACAAGACTATATGGTTTGACATAACTGATTTTATTACTGGTGCAAGTGTACCGTTCAAAGGAGAGTCTGATGCTTATGCTGAAAATACAATAAAGGGGCTTTATCGAAAATAAAGTCAATATGTCAAGAAAAAATACTTTTTTCAACTCCACATTTCCATTTCTCTTCGATCAATATTGCTCAAATTCAACCTCCATCAGCTTCTCTTTTAGCTATTTCCCCATCTGAATCATTGCGTAAATCACTCTTTATTCCCTTGAAAAGCGTTCTGCAATCCAAAGGCTGGGAATTATTTACTTTTTTTCATCAAAACACTTGCGGTGTAAACAAAAAAGTTCATTTCTTTGCAGTGTTAATCTTAGGATTGACTATCCGGGTAAGTTTCCCGCGAGGGGCAAGCCTTTATCGACACTACCCATTAAAAATAAAGCCTCGCAAGAGGCTTTTTTGTTATCGCAGATAGTTGTTTCATAAACATCTTGACATATTCTGATACTCAGAGTGCAACATCACTCATAATAGAGCACAAAGATAAGGTATTATTAGAAAGAAAAAACATCGATTAACCAATTTTTCGCAAATTATCACTAACTTTGCGGCATCTTTATCAGAAATAAGTTCATTATGTTAGACTCTTTCCATATCAAGAATTTCAAGAATTTCAGGAATCTAACTCTCGAAACCCTTGGCAGAATCAATTTGATTGTCGGAAGAAACAATGTTGGCAAGTCAAGTTTGCTTGAAGCCATCTCCATCTACATCACGAATGGCGAGGAAAACTGGTTGCGTGAGTTGCTTGCCAACCGTGGTGAGGAGATAATAAAAACTAATGATAGCGAGATAAATGCTGAAAATGTGAAACAGCACTATATCTCACTGTTTTCTGGATGGGAAGAGAATTATAGTCAGGATTATGAGATAGAATTGGGAACGAATGACAAAGAAGCGGTTCCGGTCAGGATTTCTCAAGTTTATATTAGGGAAGGAAAGTCCGAGTCTTCCATTTCTATGGAGACTTTTAACGAAGAAATGCTGCGCACTCAAACCGAACGCAGTTCAATCACCAATGCAGGATTGCATATTTCAAATGGTCTTCAGAGTTCCATCATACCCTATAACAAACAAAGGAGTTATTTGAATGTGTTCGATGAAAAATGCCCCTTCCAGTATATTCCAGTGGATATGATTGTAAGGATTAACAATGCGAAACTGTTTGACAAAATATCATTGTCACCTGATGAGGATTATGTGCTTGAAGCACTGAAAATTATTAATCCCGCCATCAACCGAATACGATTCATCGACACCAACGAGGGCCGTTTTTCGGAACGGATTCCGATAGTGACCCTTGAAGGAAGTGACAAACGGTATAGGCTTGGTTCGATGGGAGATGGCATTAACAGGATTCTGACCATTGTCCTCGCTCTATTGAATTGCAAAAAAGGCATATTGCTATTGGACGAGTTCGAGACAGGACTTCATTATTCCGTTCAGACACAATTATGGCAAATCGTTTTTATGTTGGCGGAAAAATTGGACGTACAGGTATTCGTCACCTCACACAGCAATGATTGCATCCGTAGTTTTACAAAAGCAAACACCAATGGGTTCGGTCAATTAATTAGGCTGACAGACAGAAATGGTGTAATCGTAGCGACCACTTATCCCAACAATGACGACATCAAGTTTGCAATTGAAAACGACTTAGAAATCCGATGAAATGAAGATTGAAGAAAAATACCCTTGTAAACTTTTGGTGGAAGGCAATGATGACCAGCATTCTGTCTGGGCTATCTGCGAGCAACAGTCCATACCTGAAACTTTTGATGTCGTGGATTGCAATAGTGTTGAAAAAGCGTTTAAGCAGTTGGAATCACGTCTAAAGTATCCTGAAAACAACCAGACCATAGGAATCATTGTCGATGCTGACAACAATCCTAAAGGTAGGTTTGATTCTTTCTGTCGGATACTGAACAAGACTGGCAAATATGATTGCTCAGGTCTGACACTTACTGAAGATGGGCTTGTTATCTCTTCCAAGGACGATTGTTTCCCAAAAGTCGGTCTTTGGATTATGCCAGACAACAACACAGAAGGCATATTGGAAGATTTTGCCATTCTTTTGGCAGGTTTGAACAATACATTGATGGAAAAAGCGGAGAAAACATTGAATGACCTAGAAAAAGAAAACATTCAGAAATACAAAGCGATCCATCGTGCAAAGGCCAAGATACATACTTTTTTGGCTTGGCAAGAGACACCAGGTATGCCAATCGGGCAAGCCATCACCTCCCATGTCTTGAATTCTGATTCCAAAACAGCCACATTATTCATCCAGTGGATTAAGACTTTGTTTTTATGATGTTTATAAGAAGCATTGTACTTTTTAGGTGTTTTGCTACAATTTAAGGTTTTCTATCTGTATTCTAAGGTAATTCTTCTGCGAAGTCACTCATATAAAAGTATGTGTGCTATAAGTATAGATGTAGATGAAAAGCTGCTTCGCCAGGCAAACCCCAATCTCGATAACATTGTGGCTATCTGCCAATATTACCATCGAAAAGAATGTTATCACAGGTATAGAAGGAAAAGTGTTTCAATTATCATGAAAAACGATACCAACATAAAAACCTATTCTCCCATCTTGCAGGAAGCGCACGACTCCATCACTCCGCAAGAGCGAGCCTCGTTTGATTTGAACTTCAGTATATCCGAAAGAATTTATCAGATTCTACAGGAAAAAGGAATGACGAAGCGCGATTTGGCACGACTGACGGGTAAAAAAGAGTCAGAAGTTTCAAGATGGTTTGCATTTGGACACAATTTCACATGTAAAACCATTGCTCTGATTCAATTGGCACTGGGAACTTCTATTATCGACGTTGCTCAATAAATACATAAACCAATACCGTCTTGCCACCACCTCTTCCAACTTCATTTCCAGTTTTCCCAACTCCTTTTACACCCTTAAATTAGGGTCGTTGTCGTAACATGGTTTTGTTTTTGAACTAAAAATTGCCATTATTGGCATTTTTTAGTCATAAACGGCTAGTCGAAAGTTTAGACAACGATTCCACCGACCCTCTCCTCAAAACTAC
>CACZUS010000101.1 GCA_902784425.1 uncultured Bacteroidales bacterium | reverse complement strand
GAACAAAGATATAATTTTTTCGGAAATAATGCAATTGGGGTTAAAGCAGGGTGTCTTCCTTTTATATTTATTTAATTTAATATTGCGCTATACCATTCACCTATACAATAGTCAATCGTACTGCATAACACAGCACATCTGACTAAAATCGCCCTTTTTAAGATCCTGTTTTCTAATACAGAAACCGATATCAGGATAATCCCCCATCTCGTCAATGCAACTTTCGTTATAATAAAAGAACGGAATCCAATCGTTCAATTGGGTATACAAAGGTTCTCTATCCTCATATCTATCAGGAAATGCATCGCCCATTTCTTTATAGAGTCGTTGCTCTTCGCATTCATATTTCATTGGAGCTTGAATGGTGAGAATATGACCCAACATGATCATTTGTCCTTGTGTGGAACTGATTTCATTATACGCATCTCGTTCCTCTTGATTCATACCCATCTTTTCCAATTCATACCATTCAAAAGTAGGCAAGCTCAAGTAATCAACAAATTCCATCTTAATGGGTTGTTGCCAATTCTCCACATCATCAGGGAAATCTCTGCGTACTAAGTCTCTAACACTATCCACATAAATCACTTTGAAGGTCTTCGGACTCCATGCATCCTCATTCGCATAATCAAAACTGAGAAATAGAAAAACAACACCCTTTGTGGGCATCTGTCCTGCGACATCCGCCTGATGTACCTCTTCTAGATTAAACTGTCCGATAAACTCCATCGGTTGATCAAATCCGGACAGAGGCCATTCAATATTCAAAGGAAGATCAGGCCTTCCTCCAAGTTTGGAAGTTCCAACAGGAAGGCTATCTTCATCATCGACATCCACCAGTCGCACATGAATTCCCCAACGAAGCAATGGCTTTATGGTATCGTAATAACCACTTAGCTTCTTTTGGGACATAAGACTCTTCACCTCTGTCTCACTACTCAAAAGTCCTCTATCACACTTGTATTTTTCAATTTCTTTATTTATCATATTTTCCCGAATTATTCAATTCCTTCTTGAAAATGATTTCGGATATATATAGATGCAGACCTCCTCCTAATGGAGAAAAGGTAAACATATCCAAATTTTTGTCAAATTTATCGGTTAAGACAATCTCTACAATTTTAATCCCATTACATACACCATATTCACCTTTTTTGGACAAGTAATCTTCATACGATTTTAATGTTATGGGAGACCTCTCTATCGTCAGCCCACTCCGCACAAAGGAAGACTTATTGAAATCAATATAATTATTGATGTTTTTCTCATCATACACATGAAGAAAATCGTAATATAACAAATTCCCTTTTGCTTCCACCTCTATCGGGTAATATTTATGTTCCATAAGATGGTGGTTCTCAAATATTTCTCTGACTTTTTTATTCACTGTAATACCTATTGCAACTATAGTATTATCGGATAGCACATCTGTTATTTTTGCTCTTCTCTCTAATTTCGCTTTAAGGACGGGTATATCCACAAAATCATTGTGAATTTTATATGAATCTTCCACATTGTGAAATTTAATCTTTCCGCAAATATTACCAACGGTCGCATCTACTCTATTTTTTACTCTGTAATACATAATTTAAATCATTAAAAATCATACATCTCCTGCAAGAGGGTCCATCCTCAACCGTCTGTTCTGCCTCGTATCCAGCAACCAGTACTCAGCAGAGGGAAACCCTCTTGTGACAGTTATGCGGCAACAGACCAAGCGACACCAATATACAAAAAACATATCTCATACCTGTTTTGTTATATTATCCACAAATATATATGTTTTTTTATTTCTTACTCTCTTTAAGAAGAAGTTCTGCGTATTCCAATTGTCGATTTTTTCCAATCCAACATCCCCCTAGATTAAAACAAAAAAAAGGTGTATTCCTGGGAAGAATACACCTACGAAAAAAACAGGAACACGAATTAAAACTGCACTAAACTGAACATTATGCTATTGTGTGTGTATTAAAAAACAAAAGGATATCAGGTTACGTATATTGAAATCAAAATATAACCTAGTTGAACATTGGTCTTTTTGGGGCATATTGGCGAACCATTAGAGGTTCGCCTAGCCGTTATAAGTGTAAAGGGTAAAAAGTATACTGTGTATAATAATGGTACGTCTGAACCTAATGATAATTTGATAATATCTTGTCGGTACAAATCATCATTTTGGTACTTCGACTCAAATGTTCAAATAATATCAAATCTGTAATCCATCCTCCGATAGACATAGCAAAGTAAAGCATAAAACACGCATTGCCGTGTGAAAAATTCCGCAGATGATAGGATTTTTTTTGCAATGCAGATTTTTTTACTGGCTTTTATAAACAAAAAACAGCGCTTTCATCGAAGAAAAAAAACAGAAGACAACAAAACTCAGACGTTACTAAAAAAATATTCTAACAATAAATTTATAGGACTCTTCTACCCTATTTTTACTTGACAGAGCTTGGTAAAATACCAAAGAAATCCTTAAACTTCCTCGTAAAATATGCCGGATCTGAATATCCAACAGAATAGGCTATTTCAGCAATATTACTATCACCTCCCTCTTTCAATAAATTCATAGCCTTATTCAGCCTATATTCATTCATCAATTCGACAGGAGTCTTGCCTACCAACGTCCTTGTCCTACGCGACAAGGTAGACTGACTCATTCCTACCTCCGATGCTAAATTTTCCATAGAAAACTCACTTTCCTGATAATGATGCTCCATGCATTCCATCAGTTTCGTCAAGAATGGATTTATCTTTTCTTCTTTCTCCTCCTTCTCTTGTTTCGGCGGGTGTGGAGCATCCGACGAACGATAATAGGTCTCCTGCAACAATCGGGTTTGCTGCTTTTGACGAATGCGAAGGATATTGTTCACCTTCACCATCAACTCACTAACACTAAACGGCTTAGGTATATAATCAATCGCACCACTCAACAATCCTAACAGACGGTCTGATTGCTCATTCTTGGCAGAAAGGAACAAGAATGGAATCGCATCCGTTTTCTCATCATGTGCCAAACGCCTGCTCAACTCTATACCATTCATAACTGGCATCTCAACATCACTCAACACCAAATCTACATTGTGTTCCGCAATCACTTTCAAAGCATCTTCTCCATTGGAAGCGGTATAGACCTCCATATATGTGTTAAGAATATTGGAGATGTTCTGACATATCAACGCATCATCATCTACTACAACCACGGTATTGCCTTCCAATACATCCTTATCTATCGTCTTTTCCAACGGTTCATTGGCTCCTGCATTGGTCGCCATCAAATCAGTCACCAACATTTCCGACAATGGGAAGGTCATAGAAATTGTGGTTCCCTCCCCTTCCTTACTCTGAATCTGCAAAGTACCTGCATTTCGCTTCACATAATCCCTACAGATACGGAATCCTAATCCCGTACCCTTTTCATTGTCTGTACCTAATGTGGAATCACAATATCCCTGATCTTGCAAAGCTTTCAGTTTCTCTTCCGACATTCCCACTCCATTATCCGACACTTCAACTTGAGCAACACCATCACGCTCTCTCGCCACCACACGGATCTTTCCGCCCTCTGGCGTAAACTTAATGGCATTGTTAATGAAATTACGGAATATAGTGCTAATCATACGATTATCAGCCCGCAAACAATGCTGCATCTGCACATCCAAATCTAAACTCAGATTCTTCTTCACCATCAATGTGGATAACAAAGAGGATACATTATTCAGGGATGAGAACAAATCAACATTTGACGGATTGAAATCTATCTTATCACTATCCGCACGAGCCCACTCCAACAAGCGTCCCATCTCACTCTGCAACGTCTGCGACGAGGATAGCACACTCGATATGACACTTCGCTTCTCTGCATTGTCCATTCCCGACTCCCGTCTAATCCATCCCTCCAACGCTCCGACAATAGCAAACATCGGATTCTTCAGATCATGTGCCACCACAGAAAGAACCCTGTTCTTATCCGCCAGTACTTGCTTCAACTCATTATTCTGTTGCTCAATCTGAACGTTCTTATCATCCAACTCTCGTGTACGCTCTTCCACCATGTGCTCCAACTCCTTCTGCGTCTGCTTCATCCGTCGATAACGAATATAGAAGAAACTGCCCACCAATGCAGCAATCAATAAGATACACAATAACGTAAACCACCATGTCTTCCACCAAGGCGGCAAAACAGAGATTTTCAACGCAATGGTTCGTATCTCCACACCATTGTGCTCCACCTTAACCTCCAACTGATACTCTCCACTTGGGATATATGAGAATTGGATTTTTCGGTTTTCTGGCACAGGAATCCACTTGTCAGAGAAATTCACCAAGCGATAAGATAAATCGAGACTGTGTTCAGAAAAATCCACCAAATCAACGTCTACGGATATATCAGACATGTTGTATGGCAATCGAACACTTTTCAGTATGGCTCCCTGATCTATATCGAAATACTGCATTGACTGTTCCATATCTAAATCTGATATCTTCAGATTATTGAATTTCAAATGTTTCAAATGAATAACAGGTGTGACCTCCTCCGAATTCTGCACAACAAAGCCATCCTTCGTACCAAAGAATACACGACCATCGGAAGCCACAAACGAACTATGTATTCTGAAATAGTTCATACCTTTCTGCGTGAATCCAATATTATCCTTCGAATAAGTGTGTTTCGTACAATCAATAATCAAAATACCGATAGAGGTGCTTGCACGCAACATTCCTTTCTTGTCAAAACAAACTGAATAATAAGAAACATTAGGCAAGAATGATAACGTGTCTATCGACGTTGCACCCGGCGAAAAACGAATAATACTACGATCTGTAGCGACATAGACATATTCACCCTCATCGTATACTAAATCAATCACTTTCATTGGATTATGGTCGGTCGATTTAGAAAAATCAGGCAAAACAGGCCTACGTTCATCTCCCTTCGCCCACCATAAAGAACGGGAGGTGGCTATCCATCGTTCATCTCCTTTTCCTTCAATAATACGCGACGGCCACATATCAAACTCTGTATCAGAGAATTGCAACAAATATCGATGCCATTCTCCTTTCGTATCTTTCATATAAACACCATCACCTCCAGTGCTGACCCATATCTCTCCATTAGACAAAACATTTACATGAGAGAAACAACTCAGATTAGAGTTTAACCCATGAAAACGTTCTCTCCTATAGCGTTTGGATACAGGATCATATTCCAAGATACCGCCTCCCCACGTTGCCAACCATAGATGTCCATTCTTATCCTCCATGTGCGAGACCACGTTTCGGCTCGTCAAGCCATTCGCCTCCATCAACTCCTCCACTTCCGCACAAGTGGAATCCAACTTCACCAAACCGCCTCCATCACACGAAACATATATGTTATGTTGTTCATCCTCAGTGAAGGAGCTCGCCATTCGCTTAGAGAAACGCACATCTTCAGAGAACAAAATACTTCTTTCCTTATACGGTGAGCAACGCCATAATCCAGCACTATGAGAGCCTACCCAAATATCACCATTGTATGTTTCTGTCACGAAATATAGTTTCTCCAACCCTTCCGCAGGAAGATTGGATGGCATAATCTTCTCAAATTTAGTACCCACAACAGGAGCCTCTTCCGACATCCACAATCCAGAACCATCTGTAGAGAACCAGAAATTACCCCTTTGGTCTTTTAATATACCATTCAGATTATTAAATGGCAATGCAATCTGAACAGGGTCCGAAATGCGTCCCTGCTCATCCATATCGAAAGAATATAAAATATCAGCAAAGCACGATATCAAAATACGACGATCGGAAACGGGCATAATTTTAGACGAAAACATCGAAGTCAGTCCTGAAGCCAAATCAACCTCTTTCACCAACTCTCCCGATTGTTCGACTATATATAATTTATTAAAGGAACAGATCCAATAACGTCCGTATACGTCTTGATAGAAAGAGAGTATATAGCAATCCCTATACTTTTCATATGCAGGAAACTCATTTGTGAATCGTCGTCCTTGCTGATCCAACTTGTAAAATCCACCTGTCGTATAGGCTATTTTTTCATTCTCCTTTGTATCATAAAAGCCATTTATCTGCTTGTAATAAGTCTTCTCAAAATCTATTGGGGAATAATCCTCAAAGGTGTCTAAGAACGGATTATATTTTAACAGAACACCCTGTGGACCACCTAAAAAGATGGAACCATCAGAAAATGACTTGACAAACGTGATATCATTCCGTAAAATGGATGGATAATTCTGAGTGGTAAAGTTATGAAACGACTTTCCATCAAATCGCGACAAACCGAAATCCGTACAGACCCATAGATGTCCGCACGAATCTTGCTCTATCGAATTAATAAAATTGGAACCCAACCCATTGGAAACCGTGTATTGATCAAAACGCAAAAATCTAGCGCTATTCGTATCCGCAAAAAAGAACACAAATAATAAACAGCAAATAAAGCGATTTACAACACTTACAAATCTCATACAAAAATCTATACACAGTTTAGAAATGCAATAATAATAAATTTACGAAAGAAATTAAGGATTTTTTACAAAAATTATGCATTCTGCCGAAAAATAAAAGACAATTGAAATTGACAAAAAATAAAGGAGGCTGCTGGGGGGCAACCTCCTTTTAGTTAAGGTTTAAGAAAAATTACGTTTTGACAAGATTTTATGGTTTCCTAGTATATATATTCAGTTTAATAATCTTTTTTGAAAGGGTGGCTCAAAAGAGCCAACCCTTGTTTATTTTTTTACAAACATTATGGGAAGAAATACCACGCCAAAGTCCAGACGTTATAAAAACCATTATTACACTTATATCAACAATCTTATTTATTGACATTGCAAATATACGTCAAAATAGTACGATATAATATGCATTTTTACTTCAAAAATATGGACGTTTTTCCCAAATTGATATGGAATTTTTGTTCACAAAGCCGCAACATTCACAATAACACACTAAAAAACAAGCGATTACAAATGACCTATTTTTCCATTGATGGAGAAACTCCAAAATAGGATTTATATTTTTTACTGAAATAGAGAGGGTCGTTAAATCCTACCAAAAAAGCAACTTCTGTGACAGATTTCGAACCATCTTTCAAATATTTTTGCGCCTTATGAAGTCGATATTCAGTCAAAATCTCCGTTGGTGTTTTATCTGTAATGGATTTTAACTTACGCGAGAAAGTGGATTTACTCATGGCCAAATTGGACGACATATCCTCTGCAGAGAATTTCGGATCTGTATAATTTTTTTCAACCACATCCAATAGCGTCTTCAACAATGGATTAACATCAGACGAAGGACTCGCTTGTTGTTCAAGATTTTCTTTCAAAATCTTTTGTTGTGTCTCTCGACGAAGCATCAGAATATTGGTTAGCTTCATCAACAACTCCTTGTCATAGAATGGTTTCGATATATAATCGATTGCTCCTTTATAAAGTCCCATCAAACGATCACTCTCTGCATTTTTAGCTGATAGGAACAACAACGGAACCCTCGACGTAGACTCTATGTTCTTCAACCGTTCATACATCTGAATACCATCGCATTTAGGCATCTCCACATCACTCAAAATGATATCAGGGAGTTCCTTCTGCGCCAACGACAATGCAACCTCTCCATTTTCAGCCTCAACGACATTGAAATACGGAGATAAAATAGTACGTAAATGTAGAAGAATTAACGGATCATCATCCACAATCATCACCGTGTTTCCTTGCAATAATTCCGTATTGATCTCAAATTGTTTTTCCGAATCTTCTGTCGTTTTTTCTGGTTCAATATCAAGTTCCTTCGCCATTGGCAAATAGATCGTGACGGTCGTTCCTTCTCCACACACACTGTCTACCGTCAACTCACCTCCACTCTTTTCAACAAAATCTTTCGCCATCTTAAAGCCCAAACCGGTACCTTTTTCCAACTTCGTACCAAGTGTGGATATCACATTGTCATTATTGCGGATGGATTGCAACTGTTCTTCTGTCATTCCAACACCTGAATCTTGGATGATGATGACAACCTTATCTTGTTGCTCTTTTACCTCCAATGTTATGGTTCCACCCTCTGGGGTAAACTTCACCGCATTGGACAGGATATTACGCACAGCCGTACCAATCATACGGGAATCCATTGTAGCACAATGGTTTACATCAAACAAAGTAGATACTTTTATCTTCTTTTCCACAAACAATGCGTTCAACAAGGAGACCACCTCCTGAACCATCATCCGGACACTGGCTTCTTCTCGCCCACTCCAACAACTTCACCATAGACGACTGCAAGTTGAAGGCAGACAAGTAAATATCCTTTAGTATCTTCCATGTCGATTCTAACGACTCATGGTGCTTCAAGACACTATCCAATGCGCCAACAATAGCAAACATCGGATTCTTCAGATCATGTGCGATGACTGACAACAAACGATCTTTATCCTGTAAGGCTTGTTCCAAGTCACTGTTTCTCTGTTCAATAACTTGTTGTTTTTGTTCCAACAAAATGTTCGTTTTGTTCAATTCCCGCGTTCGCTCCTCCACCATTTTCCGCAACAACTCTCTTTGGTCTGTAATCCTCTTAAAACGATAGTAGAGGAATACACAAGTCGACAACGCAATGGCAAGGAATGATAATAGGTAGAACCACCATGTATTCCACCAAGGAGGAGAAACGGAGATGGGCAATCGAATGATTCTGCTTTCTTTTTCTGCTCCTCGTTTTTTAGCTTTCACCTCCAAGGTATAGGTACCTGATGGTATGTGGGAAATCTTAATCTCCCTTTTTTCCTGCAAAT
>CACZUS010000100.1 GCA_902784425.1 uncultured Bacteroidales bacterium | reverse complement strand
TATGACGATTGCTCCTATGCCATCGGGTAAGGCGGCAACTAGCTTTACCTTTTCTGATTTTATTTGGTCGTTCTGGAACATCGGTCATGTCTATGGTGACGACTCTTTCACGGGGTTGGTGCTTGATATCCCGTTATGGTACGTGCGTGATTTGATGGTTATCTCCCTTCTCTCACCTTTACTTTATCTTCTGTTGACTAAGACAAAGGGATTTATCCTTCTCCTCTTTGCCGTCTTATGGGCTGGCGAATTGATTCCTGATTTTTATGCACCAAGCGACCAAGCTCTCTTTTTCTTCTCCCTCGGTGCGTATGCGGGTATACGAAAGTTTGTTATCCCTGTGGAGTGGGGTGATAAGCGTTGTTATCTCTTCTTGCTTGGCTATCTTCTTTTGTCTCTTGTGATAATTTATTTCCGATTTTTTAGAGTGGAAGAATTTTGGACGTGGATTAAACATGTGAATGACCTTTTCGGAATGGCCTCTATTTTGCTGTTAGCGCTTCATCTGACGCGAAAAAAAGAGTCGTGGGTGTCATCCACTATCTCGGGTGCCAGTTTCTTTCTGTACGCCTTCTTTTCAATGCCGTTGTTGTTGCTTCAAAAACTTATCGTACCGCTTTTTGAATCTTATGGCTCTAAGGGGATGCTTGCCTGCTTTCTAATCTGTCCGACAGTGGTTATTCTGTTAGGTCTGTTTTGCTATTGGTGTCTGCAACGTGTCGCTCCAGCTTGGTTGAGCCGTTTGTTTACTGGTGGTCGATAAGGCCTATTGGAGAACTACTATTTTTTGTTTATTTTTGTCCCAAAGGAATTTTATAATATGAATCGTGGGTCGATGATTTTTAAGAGTCCACAAGAAAAATTTTAAAGTATGAAAGTTCTCATTATTGGTGGTACCGGTACCATTAGTTCTGCCATCACACGTTTATTGTCGCAGTCAGGCTGCGAATTATATCTCCTTAATCGAGGTAATCGTAACAAAGAATTTCCTTCCAATGTGAAGATGATTAGTGCTGACATCAATCAGGAAGAGGAGGTGAATCGTCTTTTAGGTTCTCTCTCATTTGATATGGTTTGTGAATTTATAGGATTCACCCGAGAGCATGTAGAACGAGACTATCGTTTATTTAAGGGTCGAACCAAACAATATATATTCATCAGTTCGGCTTCTGCCTATCAGAAACCATTGGCAGACTATCGAATCACGGAGGCGACATCGTTAGCCAATCCCTATTGGGAGTATTCTCGCAATAAAATAGCATGTGAGGATTTCTTGATGGAGAAGTATCGTTCGGAAGGATTCCCTGTCACCATCGTACGTCCGAGTCACACCTATGATGAGCGTTCCATTCCGTTGGGTGTCCATGGCAAGATGGGCAGTTGGCAGGTGGTCAAGCGAATGATGGAGGGTAAACCTGTTATCATTCATGGTGATGGCACCTCGTTGTGGACGATGACGCATAATTCAGATTTTGCCAAGGGATTTGTTGGGTTGATTGGCAATCCTCATGCGATGGGACAAGCCTTTCAGATCACGTCGGATGAAACACTGACGTGGAATCAGATCTATCAGTCGATAGCCGATGCCTTAGGTGTTCAGTTGCATCCTTATTATGTCTCTTCCTCGTTTTTAGCCTCTGTGGGTGAATTTGATTTTACAGGAAGTTTGATAGGGGATAAAGCCAATTCTGTTGTTTTTGACAATACGAAGTTGAAGAGGGCGGTACCAGGTTTTTGTGCCACGAAGTGTTTCCATCAAGGAGTGAAGGAGACGATCGATAATTTGCTTTCCCATCCAGAATTACAAAAGGAAGATCCAGAGTTTGATGCGTGGTGTGATCGGGTGATTTTAATCCTTGAGGAGGCAAAGCAAAAACTATATTTCAAATAGATCCAACAAACTTTGTGAAGTTATAAAAAATCGAAATTAATATTTACTTTTGCACCCATGCAACTATTGTGAAATAACAATACATAATATATGGAAGATTTAATAGCATTATCACGTATAGCCTACATAGTCTATTTCATACTATTGGTTATTCTCTTTGCACTCATTGGATTAGTGTTAACCAAGGTGTTCCGTAAAAACATTTCAAAAAAGAAGATGGGCATTTGGTTTCTCATAATCTTAGTGTTTCCGTTTGCCTTTTTAAAAGGTTGCAAATCGTGTATGGACCATGCAAGTGAAGAGTACTATCGTGAACGGACCCAGGAGTCATTCGTGCGTAATTTCTTAGTCGAAAATGAAGCCGCCGTCCTCCTTCTGCCAAAATTCAAAGTCAATTCGTACGAAGACAAAGTAGACGAGGACGAGAAATGGGTTATAGAGTTTGAAGAACCAATCGACAGTACCCAACTTGAAAAGATGGACCCAAGTGGAACGGCAAAGGTGAAAGGCCGTGTCCTTTTCTTCCCAATTGTGCGTGGATATTCAAAATCGATTGATCCAGACTTTTTGGATGAAGAAGATTATGCAAAAAGAGATGCCGAAAAGACAGAGACATCGGAGGAGAATGAGCCAGATTTCAAATATGATTATAGAAATTTCAAATTAGAACTATTGCCTGATGGCAAAACGGCTGTCCTTTCTTATTCATACCACAAAACTTATAAGGAGAGACATCGTTCGGGAGGTGGTGGTTCATGGCATCACCATGACGATTAATCTAGGGAGGGTGTATTATATGCCCTCTTTCTGTTAATATACACGTAGAGACGCACGGCCGTGCGTCTTTACAATGGCCGTGCGTCTCTACCCTTATATCATGTTTATCTGTGTGCCATGTGTGGTTCATTGCCACACAGATCATTTATTTGCGAATCACATACGATTTACCTGCTTCTGGGGAGGTGATGTTTATCGAAAGTCCACCAGTAATTGCCTTTTCGGTGTTGCTGTAAAATCCGGTGGCAGAAGGTGTCTGTGAGAGCTGTGCATTGTATGTATACACATACTCAGTAGACGGTGCGATGGTAGGCATTGAGAAGCTTAAATATTTTGCTTTGGTGTTAGCTCTGTGAGTACTGCATTGATAGGTAAAGATGCAATCGCCTGTCACTGTACTGACGTTGACGGCAGTGCCAGGAACGTATGATGCATCGGATATGATTACGCCCGTTGAACCAGCGCGATTGGTAGTTATGACAGTACTGTATCCTAAGCCAATGAAGGCTCCGCCTTTTGCAACAACTGTTGCAGTTCCACATGCGCTATTCCCACTTTCGGTCTCAGATATGCAGAGACCGCCATTGAAGTAGATGTTTTTAGCTCTAATAGGAGCGTTTGTGATGGATTTGAAATAGACGGAGCATGCGTCGTTGATGTTGATGTCGTTCTCACATCTCGCACACATGATGGCACTCTCCTCTGCGTTGTCTGTGGCAGTACCGAGGATGGTGACTTTACCGTATCCAGCAATGGTGATAGATCCGTCCGTTTTCAAACCGTATCCACATTTTGTTTTGATGTTTCCTTTCGCATTCTCATAAACGTATGCTTCTGCGTTTCCTTCGATGTCAACGGTTGCCACACCACCAAGGGAGATGCTTGAATCGGCAACTAAAGCACGAGAGCCATAAGCTGTTTTGCTGAGTACGATTTTGGTGGATCCGCCACCAATCATGATTTTCCTGTCGGCCTTCACCAATGCAGCGTATGAGACATCCTCCGAACCGTCTACCTCTTCAGTGATAGGAGCACTGTTGACTGTTCCGGTGAGGGTACCTCCGTTCATGATGAAATCATGCTCTGCTTTGATACCTTTGCTACCTCCTCCATATATGGTGATGTCGAGGATACCACCATTCATCTTGAGTGTTCCGTTGGTGTCACTTCCTGCCTTGGAAGAGTCTTTCGCGATTTTTATACCTTTAGAATCTCTAGTTCTAGAATCGATGCTTAACTTTCCTCCGTTGATGATAGCATAACCGGCGGACACTTCAATACCTGTTCCGACCACGTTGAGGGATCCTCCGTTCAACTCAAAGTAGTCGTTGGCTTTGACAGCGTCACCGTTTAATGCGTTGGCATAGATTGTTCCACCATCAATCTGTAGATAGTCACCCGTTTGAATGGCACGTTTAGCGTTGGCAGTGACAACCAAGGATCCGGTACTCTCTTTTGCAAATATGATTTGTCCTTTGCTACGAAGAGTGGCGTTGCAAGTGTCAACCACGGTGTCTCTCAGATAGTTGAGTCCTTTCAATACAATGTTCATGGTTGAACCCGAAAAGGAGCGGATTGGCGAATTGTTATATGATTGAGAGGCGAGACTTAAGTTTTCCATGATAACCGTAAACTTGCGTGGTGTCTCTATGGAGAATGACCCGTTGGTGGAGCTACCTTTCAGTTTGTAGACCACATCTTTTAGTTGTTTTGCGCAACTCACAGTCACATGATCTCCGTCTGTCGAAATCATGATTGTTCCAGAGTATGGGTTAACAATTACGGGAGCGGCGCCTCCCCATGTGATGAAAACTGTATCGTTGGCAGGAACGATTTGTTCGAAGGTGAGTTCTGTGGATGCAGCGTTGTAGGTGCGTTCCTTTCCCTCTTCGAAAACGGATACCACATTGTTACTGGTTTTTATGGCTTGAACATCTTCGCATTTCTCCTCACGTGTTTGAGTGCCATCGTTGATGTACATAACATACTCGGCCATGGCAGATGGCGCAATCAATGCAGATGCTAAAATATACAATAAGGACTTTTTCATTTTTTGCTGATTTTATAAGATTGCCCATTGATACGTAAAATGTAGAGTCCTACTGGGAATTCAGATAGGGACACCCCATTTCCTATTGAATAACTTTTTGTAGCTAGTAAGATGCCATTCCATGTATAAATCTCCGTTTTGTCTCCATCCTTAGCATACGCTATGTATACGTTGTCTGTCGTTGGATTAGGAAATATAGAAATTTCAGAACCATTCACATTATATACATCATATACGTCGGATGTATTGTTGAATGTAACTTTTTTGATGTTAGCCAACGGAATAGCTTGAGCTGCCGAATTGGCATTTGTCATAATCATCAGATTGTCGTTCTCAAAATATAATTTCCCTTCTTGGGAGAGAGAATACGACGTAATGGCTCCGCTATTGTTCACTACGAATACCGACTGTGCATTCAGCACGGCTCCGCAATAGAACAAAAGGGCAATTGTTATGCTTGTTATTTTTCTTGTTAGTTTCATCTATTTAGAGTTTATGTTAAACAAATTTGTTTCATATATAAATATATACATACTGCAAGCGCAAATATATAAATAATTTCAAAATAATACGCAAAGTGTTCCGTTGTACAAAAAAAAAGCCAGCTTGCTTCACAGCAAACTGACTCCGAAATATATAGAACAACACAATTTAGGGTCATAATTTGTTACTGCAAAGATATAAAAAATAGAGAAAAAATAAAGCGGGCAACTGTAAATTTCTTCTATTTTTTGATACTTCAGCATTTCATGAGGCCATTTTTTCGATTTGTTTGCTGTACAAGCCTTGTGAAATAAATTATGCCAAACACATTACACTTTTGCAATGCTAAGGTATTTATAAACTCATTTTGTACAATTATATTTCAGTGAAACCCCTGTTTTTTTCAATGAAATTCAATAAACAAACGCTTATGGATTCCTGCTTTTGGGTTGATAAAATGATTTTTTTCTTTTTTTTGAAAAAAAAGAGCGGAATTTTTAATTTTTACATAGACAATTATTATTTTAGCAAAAAATAAAAAAATACATATTATACCATGAAGCAAATAACCGATTTTCTTATCGATATTTCCGATAAGATGGACAAGAAGTTGTCAATTACACAGAGAATTTTAACAGACGAGATTGCCCCTAATTTTGATTTTTCAGGGGTGTTTGGTATGAGAATCTTTAAATCAGTGTGCGGTTCTCCGATTATTATCAAATCTCTCGACCTGGCAGAACCTAACACAAAGTCTGATTTTATCACGAAAGCTACTTCTCTTCCATTGGCAAGTGGTGGGTCTCCTATCGCTGCTACCGTTAAGGAATCAATGGAATCGTTAAAAGCACTTGATGCTGATGAGAAGAAAATCATTTTGATCACGGCTGGTGAAGATACGGATGGTGGTGTCCTTGAATATGAGGTCGAAAAATTGGCTCTTGGAATTCAGGTGAACATCATTGGTATATCTATGAAAGATTCCGATTTGCGTTCTGCTCAAAAGGCGGCTCAGCTTACAAGTGGTGTTTGTTGTAATATTCCTGAAGATAAATTGGGCGATCCATTTGCTATCCGTGAATTGGTAGCTCCTGTCATCAATGCGATGAACACTAAGTGCACTCCTACTGCTGCACCTAAACAAGAGGCTCCTAAGGCGGAAGTGAAACCAGAACCAGTTGCACAACCGAAAGTGGAACAAAAAGAAGAGCCTAAAATAGAGGTGAAAGAGGAACCAAAAGTGGAGGCGAAAGAGGAACCTAAGGCTGAAGCTCCAAGAATGGCTGCATTTATGCAACAGCCAGCGGCTCAAGCACAACCACAACAGGTGGCTCAGGAAAAGAAACCTGCTCCTCAAATTATTAATAAGAATTTTGCAAAAGAGGCTGAGTCTGTTCAGGGTGTCTCCGTTTCTCAAAGCTCTGCAAGAGATAATTTTGATGCTGTTTCAGCACTTCAAAATGCAAATCAGGATATCGAATCTTTGTTGAAGACGAATATGGAGACTTTGCAACGTGTGTTGAAAGAGAATGAGTCTTTGGCTAAAGAAAACGAACAACTTCGTGCGGCTGAGAAATCTAATCTTGATAGTATTAGTCAACTTCAAAATACGGCTAAAGAGGCCAATGAAACTATTCAGCAGTTACATGACGTAATCAGTGATAAAGAGGCAGAGATTGAAGCATTGAATGCAAATAAGAGAGATTTGCAAGTGGCTATCAACCAATGGAAGGAGCGTGATAAGAAGGTCGTAATTGATCTCGACGCTGCTGCTCGTCAGGCTGTCTCTGCTGCTAGTGAGAAACTCTTGTTCGACTATCTCGAAAAGAAATATCCTAATCGTGTGAAGTGGTGCAACGAGAAGACAAAAAATACGAATGGCTACGACTTCGAGATCGTTGACTTCGAAAACAATACTACAGAGTATTATATCGCTTGTAAAGGTGCGAAAGATCCTTATCGACAATTTGATCGGCTGCTTGATGACGGGTAAAGTTCGTCCAGGCGCTTCTAAAAACGAAAAGGTAAAGGCTGGTCAGGTGATGATGACAATTAAATAAAATCTTGGTCAAGCAAAGGTTACGTAGTTTATAAAAACCTTATATCGACAAGGGTGTGTCAAATCAATTGACACACCCTTTTTTGTGATGTGTTTCTGATGTGTGGTATATATGGGTATATATGTGTAGAGACGCACGGCCGTGCGTCTCTACATGGTATCGAATAATCTTTAATTCTTATTTGAATTGAATCTTGTAGGTGTGGAAATTAGAGGCATTGGTTTTGAAATCACCTCCCCATACGACGATGGTCAATATCTTGCTATCTTCGTCGTAATCTGCACAGAACTGAGCTAAAGCACTTACAGAGAAGTTTAGATTG
>CACZUS010000099.1:9590-17097 GCA_902784425.1 uncultured Bacteroidales bacterium | reverse complement strand
GATGTGACGTTGAAACTAATTGGAGACGGAAAGGGCGTCTCTGTGGGTACAGCTTTCAATTGTGGAGCATCCAAAAAAGAGAAAGAGAAGTGGCAAATCGGCGGTTTCTCAGTGGATAAAATAATGATTGATGTTGACTTCTCTGCATTCCACTTAGCTGGAATGATAGAGCAGTATGGTGTGACCGAAGAAGAGCAAAAAGCTTTATATGGGAAAGGTTTCAAAGGCTCCATCAACTTAAAATTGGATATGCTCAACATTGATGTGACAGCTACGGCACAGTTTGGTAAAACAGCGTTTACAGCGTCACCGACTTATAATGCTATAGAAGCGGAAAAAGTAAAATATGCTGTAGGGAAACATGGAGTTATTCCTGCAGGTAAAGAATACAAGTATTGGTATGTATTTGCTGGTGTGAATGGCTTAAAGGGTGTTGTGATATTCCCACCTTCAGTTATGCTTGAGGGTGTTTCTCTTGGATTATTCAGTCACATGAGTTACACTATGAATCAGACGACCAAAGAGATTAGTAGAAATTACCATCCTGATGCATCAAAGAAATTTGGTATTCAGGGAGGTGTTAAATTTTTCATGGCACAAGAGAGCTTGATTGGTGCTCAGGTTAAGCTTGGATTGATGATCAATGATCATGGAGGTGTAAGCGAAGTGACACTAGATGGTGGTATATATATGTTGGGTGATAATGTTGAAAAAGCTTTTGTAAAGGGTACTGTTAATACAAAATATGACTTTGAGAAGAGTATATTTACTTGTTATGGTCTAGCTGAGATGGGTGTCAGCTATTTAAAAGGAACTTTTAAATTAGATATTTTATCTGCTCCTAAAAATTGGCATTTCTATGTGGGAACGAATTCATCACCTGTTGGATTGAAGTTTGTTGATATCATCAAAACGAAGTCTTACTTTATGTTAGGACATGATGTGCCAACAACACTTGCACCACTCGATCCTCGCATCACAGAGCTCTTTGGTGTGACTCAATCTACTGCCTCTGGAAAAACAGCCGATATGGAGAGCGGTAGAGGATTTGCATTCGGTGCTTCCATCAGTGTGGACTGTGGCTTTAAAGGATTTGTTTATGCAGGTGCCACATTGTTAGGTGGTCTTGATGTGTTGGTAATCAGAAATCAAACTGGCAATTGTGAAAATACTAAATATAGAGGTTCTGGTAGAGCATACGTTTACCTTGATCTCGGTGCGGGCGTGAAACCAAGAAAGAAGAAGTTCGAATTCATTGACTTCGTTGGTTCTTCCAAACTTTATGCTGAGTTCCCTAAACCACTCTATATAGAAGGTGATGTGGCCTTCAAATATAGCGTGTTGGGTGGATTGTTCAAGGGAACCGTTCGTACACACTTTGATGCTGGTAAAACATGTGAGAATCACAATGGAAGTTTGTATAATTCAGAAGATTATATACGACCTTCATTTGACATCTATGATGATCAGGATGTTTCGATATTGCATAAATTTGATACTGAGGAAGAAATAACGCCAGAGATGATTGATGCGATAGAAGGATTAACTCCAGAGCAAAAAGAGCAGATGAAAAAAGAATTAGAAAACAGTGGTAATTAATAAGCATAGAGAAAGATGAAAAAGTTAATCATAGCAGTGTTTTTGCAGTTGGCGTGCTTATCGCTGATGGCTGCAGAGAACAAAGAGATGGAGATAGTGACGTTGCATTTCAACCATGGCGACTCCGTGTCGTTGCGTTGGATTCCTACCAACGAGGAAGGGTTTGTACGTAGTGCCAAAGAGGGTTACATGGTGCAACGAAGGAAAAAAGGGGAGTCTAATTGGCAAAGCATCTCCTCTGTGTTACGCCCTCTCAGCAATGCCCAAATGGAGGTGATAGAGGCTACGGATATGAATATCTATCCATTGCGAGAAATGATATATAAAGAAGGCCGTAAGGAGTATGCTGCAGAAACGGGCAATGAAAGCAATTCATTGGACAATGCTCTTCTCTATGCAATGACAGCCTATGGATGTGATATCTCCTTGCCAGTGGCAAAGGCGGGTGCCCTGCACTTTACGGATAAAGCAGTGGATCGTACCGCCATCTATGAATATCGTGTAGTGTTCGGCTCAGACGAACATAATGCTCAGGCAAATGTCTATGTGGCTCAGGTAAATATGAGTCAAAAGTCTGTTCTGCCTCGCATCGATGATTTTACGGCTGATTTTGACGAGAACTACGTACATTTCCAATGGGGACTCGTTCCTCTCGAAAGCTATTATACCGCTTATTTTGTGGAAAAAAGTACGGATGGCGTTCATTTCGCCCCTATCAAAGAACGCCCTTTCATCCCTGCTTACACGGATGAAAAGATGAAGGATATTGCTATCTACAGAGATACCTTCCCTAATGATGATGTTACCTACTATTACCGTGTGGTGGGATACTCTCCGTTCGGATTCAACGGCCCTTATTCTAAAGTGTTGCAAGGGAAACCTAAATTCAACTTTAAACAGATCAAAGTGAAGATTGATACGATTGTTCGTAAAGCTAAATTTACTGAGATCCGCTGGAATATCGATAAAGCTTATCAAAGTCGTATAAAAGGTGTGCAGGTGTTGCATTCTCGCGATTTGAAGAATATTAGTGTGCTCAATACTGCCCTCCTTCCTGCTTCTACCAAAAGCTATAAGGATATGAAGAACCTAACCTCTGGCTACTACGCCGTTGTGGCTTATGGTCATGTGCAAGGACAGGTAACAGACACTAATTTTGTCTATAGCCATGTGGCTGATAATATACCGCCTGCTGCTCCTGCCGGACTTAAGGCTGTGGTCGATTCTACTGGTCTGACAACCGTGACGTGGAACAAGAATAGTGAACCTGATATCTTCGCTTATCGAATCTATGGTTCTAACAGCGGAAAGGACGATGACTATTTCACCATCAGAGGTTCTTATATTAAAGATACTTTCATAGTTGATACATTGACACTCAATACGTTGACGAAATACAAGTACTACAAGGCAACTGCAGTCGATCGCTCTTATAATGAGTCTGATTTTTCCGCCCCTGTTCGTGCGGTCAGACCAGATACTATTGCTCCTGTGGGTGCTGTTTTTCGTCTCTTGCGTCAGGAGAAAGAAGCAATCATTGTGGAGTGGGCGAATTCTCCAAGCGATGATGCCGTGGAAATGGAACTCTATCGTCAGATAGATGATACGGGTAAGGTGGAGTTGCTTAATAAATATGATTTGACAAAGAAAACCCCTACATCTTACAAAGATACCCGTGAATACTCCGGTGAAAGGGTGCAATATTTCATGACGGTGAGAGATGATGCTGGCAACGAGGCTCGAACATT
The DNA here is from genome assembly GCA_902784425.1 of uncultured Bacteroidales bacterium. Classification (GTDB taxonomy): domain Bacteria; phylum Bacteroidota; class Bacteroidia; order Bacteroidales; family Paludibacteraceae; genus UBA1181. The sequence continues at coordinate 13,750 of CACZUS010000099.1, read as the reverse complement.
TAGCAACAGATTGAAAACAGAAGGAGAGTCACATTGTATCCAGTCTCTGAAAGCGATTGTTGTCAACGAAAAGAAACATAAAAGCATTACTCTTCATTGGGAGTGTAAAAGCAAAGAGATCAAACGATATGCCATCTATCGGAAGAGAGATGATGGACGTATGATTCCTATCGCTTCTGTTGCCGGAAATGCATTATCATACGAAGATAAGGATGTGTCCATAGGTTCGAAATACACCTATATTGTCCGTCCAATCTCCACTGAAAATATTTGTCCGGCTGAATATACGGATCCTATTGAGTTCGCTGGCCTTGTGAAGTGATTTCTTCGATGAAACGGCAAAATACGAACGATAAAACAAATCACAAAAAGACTATTTTATCGGAATATGTAACAAATTTCACCCTTTTTTGAAATATTGTTCTCCGTTTTCATATTCAGATATGCCGTATCTTTGCTATGTAAACGGAAAGAAAATATTTTCGTTCTCAGGAAACATTTATACTTTAAAAAAATAGTAGCCACAATCACTCTGTGAAGAGTTAGTTGTGGTTTTTTTTTGTATCATTATTTGTATCATTTTTATCAGTAAAAACGCCTTAAAAAGTGAAAAAAATGCGTTGTTTCAATTATATATTTCTTTTGTTTCATTTGGTGATTTAGAGTAAACTAAATGAAAATCATTTTATTATATTTGCGCTCAATATATATTTCAGGTAGTAAGAGTATATTGTTTGATTAAAGGGGACAGGAGATGATTGTTGCAATTTGGATTAAATCTACAGTCATTTTTTTATAAATAATAAGTATGGCGATTCCTTTAAAGTATCCTTATTAATTCATATAAAATGAAAAAATATTTTTTGTGTATTACGTTATTGGTAGATTTTTGCAGTATTAACATTTATTCGAACGAGTTTCAAGAGGACGGGCAATCATGTGTGAAAAGAGAGGTTTCACCAGATCAGGATCCTTATTTAAGCCATGAATCCGATATGGATGAGTATATCGATTCATCGTATTGGATGTGCTTATTAAGAGTGGTATCACTTAAAGAAAAAAATCAGATGTCTCCAGTACTAGGGATTGAATTAGCAGATAATAAGATACTCGTTCCCAAAGATGTTTCTAGTAGTCCATCTCCCAAAGAGGAAGATAAAACATGCATGTCATTGTTGTGGGAATTGAATCCTTACATAGTTTTTCCCGTTATTATAATTTTAACGGTTTTATCGGTATTTTTGTTTTTTCGTATGAGACGATACAAGAAAAGAGGAGTGGTGGAAGAGAGTTTGATACTGGAGACAAAACAAGAGGAGTCTCTTTCGGACGATATGCATGTTTTATTTAAACGGATTGAAAAATTAGTGGAGGATTTACCAGCCGATGAAACTGGTGATTCTTTCGATGAAAAGGTCAGAAAATGTTTAAGTGAAAATATCGCGAATGAGGAACTCACAGTCGAGAAATTGGGTCAAATGTTAGGTTATAGTCGCGTTCAACTTTTTAGAAAGATCAAAGAGAAATATAATCTATCTCCATCAGAATATATTCGTAAATATCGTTTAGCGTATGCATTAAAGCTACTTCTACAGGAAGATCTTCGTGTTTCGGAAGTCTCCTTCATGTGCGGTTTCCCTGATCCGAATCGTTTTTCAAAACATTTCTCCAAAGAATTTGGATTCCCACCATCTGCTGCAAGAGAACACATGTCTGATATGGTTAACAAAAGGGAGCCCCTAGCGGGACATATGGATCACAAGGTCTTCTTTGACGATATAATTGTAAGATAGGAGGCTGAGTAATCACATCCATATTTTGATAAGCTTGTCACCCAAACAAGCCATTTCAGAACTGGTATTGGAGGTAAAAAGAGTGTCGACGTTGTGGATTAAAGAGAAGGGATATGTGAAACATCAGTTTGCGTGGCAAAGAGAATTTGAAGGGGCTTTCTCTTTATATAAAAAATTGGTCGCAAAAATTATTATTAGTAACTTTGCACGTTTTTAGACGAATAAGATATTATGAGTGAGAATATTGTAGACAAAGTTACCCAAGGGGAGTACAAATATGGCTTTGTGACGGATATTGAGACGGATGTTATTCAGAAAGGGCTATCCGAGGATATTGTTCGCCTGATTTCGAAGAAAAAAGAGGAACCTGAATGGCTTCTTGAATACCGTTTGAAAGCTTATCGCCATTGGTTGTCGTTGAAGGAACCTCGCTGGGCTCATCTGAATATACCTGAAATTGATTATCAGAATATCTATTACTACGCTGCTCCGAAGAAAAAAGAGTCGCCGAAAAATTTGGAAGAAGTGGACCCTGAATTATTGAAAACCTTCGATAAATTGGGAATTCCTTTGGAGGAGCAAAAGCATCTCTCTGGCATGGCTGTCGATGCTGTCATGGATAGTATTTCGGTCAAGACTACTTACAAAGAGAACCTGGCGGAGTTAGGCATCATCTTTTGCTCTATTAGTGAAGCTGTGAAAAACTATCCCGATCTGGTGAAATCCTATTTGGGATCGGTGGTGCCTTATACTGATAATTTTTATGCAGCCCTTAATTCGGCTGTCTTTAGTGATGGCTCTTTCGTATATATTCCTAAGGGTGTTCGTTGCCCGATGGAGCTATCCACCTATTTCCGAATCAATGCTGCTAACACGGGTCAGTTCGAACGTACATTGATCATCGCCGATGATGATAGCTATGTCTCCTACTTGGAGGGCTGTACAGCTCCTATGCGTGACGAGAATCAGTTGCATGCGGCCATCGTGGAACTCGTGGTGCACGATCGTGCCGAAATCAAATACTCCACCGTGCAAAACTGGTACCCTGGCGATAAAGATGGTAAGGGTGGTATCTATAACTTCGTAACAAAAAGAGCGCTCTGCAAGGGTGTCTCTTCTAAAATCTCATGGACGCAGGTGGAGACTGGTTCTGCCATCACTTGGAAATACCCAAGTTGTGTCCTCTTAGGCGACAACTCAGTGGGTGAGTTCTACTCCGTGGCTGTCACCAACAATTTTCAACAGGCGGATACGGGAACCAAGATGATTCATATCGGAAAGAACACTCGTAGCCATATTGTGTCAAAAGGTATATCAGCAGGAAAAAGTCAGAATAGTTATCGTGGTTTGGTGAAGGTTTCGCCTAAGGCTACTGGTGCTCGCAACTTCTCGCAGTGTGATAGCCTTTTACTTGGCGACCAATGTGGTGCACATACCTTCCCTTATATGGAGATTAATAACGATACCGCCATCGTCGAACACGAGGCAACAACATCCAAAATCAGCGAAGATCAGATCTTCTACTGCAATCAACGTGGTATCAGTACCGAGGATGCTGTCGGACTAATCGTGAATGGATATGCCAAAGAGGTGATCAATAAGTTACCAATGGAATTTGCTGTTGAGGCTCAAAACCTATTGCAAGTTTCCCTCGAGGGTTCTGTTGGTTAATCAGATAGTCAAATGAATTAGAAACTGAATAAGATTCTACAATATGTTAGAGATAAAAAATTTACATGCTTCCATAAATGGGAAGGAGATATTAAAGGGAATTAATCTATCCATCCATGCGGGTGAGGTTCATGCTATCATGGGACCCAATGGTTCGGGTAAAAGTACCTTGTCCTCTGTTCTTTCCGGACATCCAGCCTACGAGGTGACGGAAGGAGAGGTGACATTCAATGGAAAAAATTTGTTGGAAATGACACCCGAGGCACGTTCGTGCGAGGGACTCTTTATGAGTTTCCAATATCCAGTGGAGATACCAGGTGTCAGCATGGTCAATTTTATGCGTGCCGCAGTAAATGAGCATCGTAAGTATAAAGGGTTGGAACAGTTGCCTGCATCAGAGTTCCTGAAGCTGATGAGAGAAAAGAAGGAATTGGTTGAATTGGACAGTAAGTTGGCCAACCGCTCTGTGAATGAGGGATTCTCAGGAGGAGAGAAAAAGAGAAATGAGATCTTCCAAATGGCTATGTTGGAACCAACATTGTCTATCTTGGATGAGACCGATAGTGGATTGGATATCGATGCCCTCCGTATTGTGGCAAATGGTGTGAACAAATTAAAAACACCGCAAAACGCCAGTATCGTCATCACACATTATCAACGTTTGTTAGACTATATTGTTCCTGATTTCGTTCATGT
>CACZUS010000099.1:0-9584 GCA_902784425.1 uncultured Bacteroidales bacterium | reverse complement strand
TTGGCTTTGGAATTGGAAGAGAAGGGATATGATTGGATAAAAAAAGAGTTGGGAGAATAATCAAGAGAAGTTATGGCAGTAAATGCAGAACAATCCTACATAGAAATATATAATGAGTTCCAAAAGACTCTTTGTGCGAAGAGTGCGCCACTCTTGAATCAATATAGAGAGGAGGCTTTTCGTGCATTCAAGTCGGCAGGATTCCCCTCCCGTCGTTTGGAATCTCATAAATACACCGACCTGACAGATGCGTTCGCCGTTAATTACGGTATGAATCTGAATAGAATAGAATATACAATTAATTCTTCTGATCTTATTAAATGTGAGGTGCAGGGAATTAATTCATACCTCTTTTTTATAGTGAATGACACCTTCTATTGTCCGGCATCCTCGCAGACTGAGATGGAGGAGCTGAGATCTAAGGGTGTCTTGATAGGAAGTCTTAATGAGTATGCCTCCTCGCATCCGGAGTTGGTCGGACAATACTATAATAAGATAGTACATGCAGATGAAGAGGCAACGGTTGCATTCAATACAACATTCGCTCAGGATGGTTTCTTCTTATATGTTCCAGAGAATGTTCGTTTGGAGAAACCCATTCAGATCATCTCTGTGATGCATGCTTCCATGCCAACACTGGCCAATGCACGTAATCTGATCGTCTTGAAAGAGAATTCAGAGGCTCGCGTTCTGGTCTGCGCACATACCATGGAGGATGTTGAGTTCATGTCCAATAGAGTAACCGAGGTCTATGTAGACCGAAATGCAGTCTATGACCATTATAAGTTGGAGAACACCCATTCGAAATCATCCGCTGTCAGCTCCCTGACCATCCGACAGATGCAGGGATCCAACGTGTTGGTAAACGACTTGACACTACACAACGGACTGACACGCAATACGGTGACCATCGACCTGACGGAAGAACATTGCGAAACATTATTGTGTGGCATGGCAGTCGGTGATGGTAAACAACATGTGGATAACACAACACATATCAATCACTTGGCACCTAATTGCAAGAGTAACGAGATGTACAAGTATGTGATGGATGATGAATCGACGGGCGCCTTCTCTGGTAAGATATATGTGGCTCCTCATGCACAAAAGACGGAGGCCTATCAGGTGAATCGTAATGTATGCATGAAATCAACAGCTAAGATGTATACCAAACCACAATTGGAAATCTATGCTGATGATGTGAAATGTAGTCACGGCGCATCCACTGGACAAATGGATGATAACGCGCTCTTTTATTTGCGTTCCCGTGGTATTCCGGAAGCAGAAGCTAAGATGTTGCTGATGTTTGCCTTTGTAAATGATGTGTTGGAAAATGTACGCATAAGTGCGTTGAAAGATAAAATTAAAATTTTGGTGGAGAAGCGTTTCAGAGGCGAATTATCCAAGTGTTCTGGATGTAATGTGTGCAGGTAGTTGAAAGCATTAACAAATTTTAATGTTTTTATTTGTGGACTTTTTTTTGTTACTTTGCACCCGTTTTCAAAAAGATAATAGATCCTTTTTGTAAGAAACGAGTCTAAAAGAATTGATTGTTAAACCAAATAAATATTGGGAGTTTGAAGTTCGCTCCTATTAATTAATGCAGAAAATGCAGAAAAATTTAGTCATAGTAGAGTCTCCTGCGAAGGCAAAAACCATTGAAAAGTTCTTGGGTAAGGACTACAAGGTGATGTCGAGTTTCGGTCACATTCGTGATTTGAAGAAAAAAGGGTTGGGTATAGATATAGAAAACAAATTTGCCCCCGATTATGAGGTGCCATCTGATAAGAAGGCATTGGTGGCAGAATTAAAGAAACAAGCCAAAGCGGCAGAAACCGTCTGGTTAGCATCCGATGAGGACCGCGAGGGAGAGGCCATCGCTTGGCACCTTTTTGAGGTGTTGGGCTTGAAGAAAGAGAATACACGTCGAATCGTTTTTCATGAGATTACAAAGAATGCCATTCTGCACGCGATAGAGAATCCGCGTGAGATTGACGATAACCTGGTGTGTGCACAGCAGGCTCGTCGTGTGCTCGACCGTATCGTGGGTTTTGAGTTGTCCCCTATCTTATGGAAGAAGGTGAAACCATCGTTGTCGGCAGGACGCGTACAATCCGTAACAGTTCGTTTGATTGTTGATCGTGAACGTGAAATTCAACATTTCCAATCAGAATCCTCCTACCGTGTTCGTGCGATCTTCCGTGTAAAAGATAAAAATGGAAAGATGGTGGATCTAAAAGCAGATCTCTCCGATAGAATCAAAACGAAGAAAGAGGCGCAGGCTTTCCTTGAACATTGCAAGGGAGCATCATTCACTATTGAGAATGTTGAACATAAGCCAATCAAGCGTTATCCTTCTGCTCCGTTCACCACCTCCACCTTGCAACAAGAGGCAGCTCGTAAATTGAACTTCTCGGTTTCCCAAACCATGAGAGTGGCTCAGTCGTTGTATGAGTCGGGAAAGATTACCTACATGCGTACCGATTCCGTCAACTTGTCTTCATTAGCAATTAATACAGCCAAAGAAGAGATTATCTCCATGGCTGGCGAGAAATACCATCATACACGTCAGTACCAAACCAAATCGAAAGGTGCTCAAGAGGCGCATGAAGCCATCCGTCCTACTTACATCAATCAACATGAGATTGAGGGTACGTCTCAGGAGAGAAAACTTTATGAATTGATTTGGAAACGCACCATCGCATCTCAAATGGAAGATGCCGAATTGGAGAAGACCATTGCGACCATTTCTGTCTCTGGCGACAATCGTAAGTTTGTGGCTGAAGGTGAGGTGCTTATTTTCGATGGTTTCCTTCGTGTATATATGGAGTCGACCGACGATGATGAGACACAAGAGAATCAAAACCTCCTTCCTCCATTGAAGGTGGGTGATCTCCTGTCGAGTGTCTCTTCTGTTGAGGCTTGTGAACGTTTCTCTCAACGTCCGCCTCGTTACACTGAGGCAAGTCTGGTACATAAACTAGAAGAGTTGGGCATCGGTCGTCCTTCTACATACGCTACCACCATATCGACCATCCAACAACGTGAGTATGTTGTACGCGAAGATCGCGAAGGAGAAGCTCGTAACTATAATGTCTTGACCTTGAAAGGGAATAATATTTCGGATGAGACGAGGAGTGAGATGGTGGGCGTTGAACGCTCAAAGTTGTTCCCTACCGATATAGGTATCGTTGTTAATGATTATTTGCAAGAATATTTTCCAGACATCTTGGATTATAACTTTACTGCCAATGTGGAGAAGACGTTTGATGATGTGGCAGAAGGCAAGTTGGTATGGACCAAATCGTTGGATTCTTTCTATAAATCATTCCATCCAAGTGTTGAGAATGCAGAACAACGTTCTGAGCACAAAGTGGGCGAACGTCAGGTGGGAGTTGACCCAGTGAGTGGAAAACCAGTCTTTGTGAAGATTGGTCGATTCGGACCAGTGGCACAGATTGGTTCGGCTGACGATGAGGAGAAACCAAAATTTGCTCCATTGCGCAAGACACAATCCTTGGAGACGGTGACGTTTGAAGAGGTGATGGATCTCTTTAAATTGCCACGCGATTTGGGTGAGTATGAAGGAAAGATGATGACAGTGGCTGTGGGTCGATTCGGAGCATACATAAAACACGATTCTAAGTTCTACTCCTTGAAGAAGGGAGATGATCCAATGGAGATCACCGAAAGTCGCGCTATCGAACTGATAGAGGAGAAACGCCAGCAAGAGGCAAACAAATATATCTTACGTTTTGAAGCGGAGGATATCGATGTCTGCAATGGTCGATTCGGTCCATACATCGCTCATAATGGCGCTAATTATAAGATTCCAAAGGGTACAGACCCTGCTACGCTTACAGTGGAGCAATGCAAAGAACTAATCGAGAAACAAGGAGAGAAACCTGTCAAGAAGAGTTCTCGTGCAACTGCAAAAACAGCCAAGAAGACAGCAAGCAAGAAATAATGGCACACCGTAGAGACGCACGGCCGTGCGTCTCTACAAAAAATAAAACCGAAATAAATTCAAACACCCACGAAATAAATTTTTAGAACCCTTCTAAAGTGTCGCTAAAAATGAAGAAGATAGTTTTTTTGATTTTGTTTATGAGTGCAGTGTTTGCCTCCTATTCACAGGATTATGCAGACACGACGAAGTATATCATATATAGTGACACCATGAATATCACATGGAATGACTTTAGGGGAGAAATCTCCACAGATTTTGCCCGTACTTACAGTGAGGTCTCCATGCAGGCAGTGATGAATGAGTGTGAGTTGACATACGAGATAATGTCTGTCATGGTGAAGGATAGATCACGTCAGTTGAAAGATCATCAAGAGAAAGAATTGCTCGTTCATGAGATTACCCATTTTAAGATTACGGAGGTTTATACCCGAAAGATGAGGAAGGAGATCGATAGTTTGACTGCTCTACCATTGGAAAAGGTGAAAGAGCAGGTGAGTACTATCTTTAGAAAATACCTCAAGGAGGCGAAGGAGTTTCAGAATAAATATGATGATGAGACCAACCATTCCATGGTGCGTGATAAGCAAATCGAGTGGGAAAAGAGAGTGGATGAGATGTTGGAGGAATTAAAGGGATATTCAGACACCCATGTCACTGTTCCGCTTAAATGCAAGAAGAAAAAAAATCAGTAAAAAGCCAATTCATTTTTACAAAAAAAACGTCTCTAAATCGTAAAAAAATAGTATATTTGCTTGTTTGAGAAATAAAAAAACAAAATAATATGAGCGAAGAAAAAAATTCGTATTCTGCCAGTAGCATTCAGGTGTTGGAGGGGTTGGAAGCCGTTCGTAAGAGACCTGCGATGTATATTGGTGATATTAGCGAGCGCGGTTTGCACCACTTGGTTTACGAGGTGGTCGATAACTCCATTGATGAGGCGTTAGCCGGTTATTGTAAGCACATCGAAGTTACGATCAATGAGGATAATTCCATTACAGTTCAAGATGATGGTCGTGGTATCCCTGTGGATATGCATGAGAAGGAGAAGCGTTCTGCTTTGGAGGTTGTTATGACTGTGCTTCATGCGGGAGGTAAATTTGATAAAGGAACATACAAGGTATCCGGTGGTTTGCATGGTGTGGGTGTTTCTTGTGTGAATGCACTTTCCACTAAGATGTCGGTAGAGGTTTGTCGTGGAGGCAAACGCTATCAGCAGGAATACTCATGTGGAAAACCGCTTTACAGCGTGAAGGAGGTAGGCACGGCCGATACTACTGGTACAAAGGTGACCTTCTTGCCTGACACGTCGATTTTCACCGTTCATGAATACAAATATGATATCTTGGCAGGTCGTTTGCGCGACTTGGCTTATCTGAATGCAGGTGTCAAGATCTCGTTGACAGACAAACGTCCGTTGGAAGATGGCACGTTCCGCTCAGACGTGTTCTATTCTGAAAAGGGATTGAGTGAGTTCGTTGAATACTTGGATTCATTGCGCGAACATCTGATTCCTGATGTGATCCACATCAACACAGATAAGTATGGAACACCGGTCGAGGTGGCTATGACTTACAACACTGAGTTCAAAGAGAACATCCATTCATATGTTAACAATATCAATACCATCGAAGGTGGTACTCACGTTTCTGGTTTCCGTACGGCGTTGACGCGTACTTTGAAGAAGTATGCCGACGACCTGAAGATTCTTGAGAAAGAGAAGGTGGAGATCAGCGGTGATGACTTCCGTGAAGGTTTGACAGCCGTTATTTCTGTAAAGGTGGCAGAACCTCAATTCGAAGGACAGACAAAGACAAAGTTGGGTAACGACGAAGTCTCTGGTATTGTACAACAAGCTGTGGGTGAAGCTCTCACCAACTATTTGGAAGAACATCCAAAAGAGGCACGTTTGATTGTCGATAAGGTGGTGTTGGCTGCTCGTGCTCGTATTGCGGCTGCTAATGCACGTAAGAACGTACAACGTAAGTCTGCTTTGGGTGGCGCAGGCCTCCCTGGTAAATTGGCAGATTGCTCGGGTAAAAATCCTGAACTTTGCGAGATATTCCTTGTCGAGGGAGACTCTGCAGGTGGTACCGCTAAACAAGGTCGTAACCGTGAGTTCCAAGCAATCCTACCACTTCGTGGTAAGATTTTGAACGTCGAGAAGGCTACGATGGACCGTGTATTGAACAGCGAAGAAATCAAAAATATCTATTCAGCTTTGGGTGTGACAATTGGTACGGCTGAAGATTCTAAAGCATTGAATTTGGAGAAACTCCGTTATCATAAGATTATCATAATGACCGATGCCGATGTCGATGGTAGTCACATCGACACACTTATCCTAACCTTCTTCTTCCGCCACATGCGTGAGTTGATCGAGAACGGATATGTATACATCGCTGCTCCTCCATTGTATAAATGCTCTAAAGGTAAGGTCGAAGAGTATTGTTGGACGGATCAACAAAAACAGGCTTTCATCGATAAATATGGAGGCGGACAAGAGTCAGGTATTAAGATTCAACGATACAAAGGTTTGGGTGAGATGAATGCCGTTCAGTTGAAGGAGACCACTATGGACCCTCAATTCCGTACCCTTCGTCAGGTGCATATCGATAATTTGGCTCAAGCTGATTACACCTTCTCAATGTTGATGGGTGACGATGTGGCACCACGTAGACAATTTATCGAAGATAATGCAACATACGCGACAATCGACGCATAAATAATTGAATTATTCGTATATAAAAGCCGGTGTACTTCAAGTATACCGGCTTTTTTTACTTCACCTAACATAGAACTAAAAAAAGCAAATTTGCGGCAATTCTCACTTTAAATAGCGAAAATTGCCGCGAGATAGACTTTTTCATGCATTCCCTAGAAAAACTTATTAGCAATATTTTGTCCTTTTGGGGACTTATCACATATCGCAGATTGGCTTTATTTTATGATGTTCTTTTTCGATGGCAAATGTAGAACTTCTTTTCCGTCTCCATTGATATCATCCGTTTCAATAAATGGTTGTAATGTTACTTAATAAACTATTATTTGTTAAATTCTACGGGATTTGACATGATATTTGTGACTGTATACATCTCAAAGCATCGATGTTATGGGGAAAAAACTTTTTTATCTTTTCATCGTTATTTCTCTATTCTCCCTTGGATCCGTTGAGGCCAAACAACGAAGCCCGTTCCGTTTGGAGAATGATTCCATCCTGCATATCTGCTCAAATGTTCAGGAGCGGTATTATGAAGACATGTGCATCTCTCTAGAAATTGGCATGCCATTTTATCACACATCAGTTATAATTGATGAAGGGGTGGATTCCGCATGGGTTTATATTCCCTATGGATATGGTTCTACACCTCTTCCCGTAAGGTTGTTGAGCATTCCCTCCTCTTTGAAGTTCTTTATTTGGGATGGTCCTTCTATAGAGAAAGTAGAGTTGAATCCCAGGAATCCATATCTGCGTTGGGAGAATGGCGCTTTGTATAGCCAAGATATGAGGAATCTCTATTTTTGGCATTTGGAAGAAAAAGGTGATCCCATCTTTCAAGTGCCTGAGACGGTGGAGAATATATGGGATATTCCTGGCCATTTCTCAAAAGTCATTATCCCTGAACGTTGTAAGAAGACTCCTAACTATTATATCAATTGTGATACGTTGATCGTTCATTCGACTCATTCCCCGGAATGTTTGAATGACTACTTTGCAGTTTCTCGCTTCTCCTATCTGTATTGTCTGTCGGATTCTGCTATAACAAAGGCTATGTTGGAAGATTTATGGTCCTCTGAGAAGGGCTATAGAAAACATCTCGATAAGCGAAAGCTCCATTGTCCCAATTATGATATACGCAAGCGGGATACGAGCTGGATGCGGGATAGCTATCGCTTGACTTGTGTCATGGAGAATGGTGACACATTGGTGGGAGTTGATACGATTTCTTCGGAAAGAAATATTCAGTCGGTGAAGATAGAGGGTATAGCGGACGAAAATGTGCGGTTTTGTAGGTATAATGATACCTATCACTTTTATGTCACCACGTATGACACGTTGTATCGTCTGCCATTGGAGGTCTTTGTGAAACCGAAGGAGCAGAAAACCGAATCTAAACCTAAACCGAAATGGAGTGATTTCGGCGAGGTACGTGATTCCGTCTTCACTATTCGAGAAGGAGTGGATTCTTTGCCCAGTTTGAGCAATATGCCATCTTTTTTCCGAAAAGTAATTATTCCGAAGTCGTTGCATTATATAGAAGAAGATATCACTTGTGATAGCGCATTTATTTATTCCGACTCGTTAGAAGGGCCGTATTATAATTGGAATAATTGGGACGCTTATATTAATGCGAATTATTATTACGTGGAGAATGAGCGGCTCTATTTTTCGCTGAGGGGAACTCAATCGGCTGTGGTCTATTCCCCCAATTATGGTATCCGCAAACGAGACCTGTCGTTGCAGAAGAATACGAATCCTCCGATTTGGAAGGATGAACTAGGTAATGTTATTGATTTATCGAACCCCCGTCCCACAAACTATTGCGGCAAATATTTGCAGCTGACGATTGAAGGTATCAACCCTCGGCATTTGAGTGTTTCTTATGAATGGAAGGGTTATAAACGTAAGATGGAGTATCGTTGGAAAAAAGACAAAGATGGTTCGGAAAAGTTATTTTGGAGGATGCCTGCGGCTGCGTATGGCAATCTGGAGTTGGAGTATGCGGTCTGGACGCATGACACTTTGCTGACCCTCCCGCAAAAGACGCAAATCAGGTATGTGAAACAAGATGGCTCTCCTTGGGGGAACGATTTTGACTCGATGGGATCGTGCCTCTATTATGTGCCGAGGGGAGAAACCTGTGAATCCTTGATGAAGTCGGGGAAGAAAATTAAGTGTTGGAAATCTGGGGATACGATACCTCGGCGGTATTTGAAACGGTTGGCCTTGGGCGCTTTGTATAAGAATGGAGAGTGTGGATCTATGGGTGGCAAAATCAACTACCTTTTGGATTGGAAAGACAATCGGAATTATCTCTATAATAGTGGACTATATACTTTGCACTTAGAAGATTTGATTCCTAAAAACCCTTTTGTGCAGATTCCTCCCAACCATCCTAGGGAGGTGTGGATGTTGGATATACGTCAACTCGCTGATAATTGTTTTTGTCTTTGTAGGACTTGGCTCCCCATGCACTTTTACGTAGGCAGGTGATGTGGGATTATAAAAATAGTACACTTTTACGTAGGCAGGTGATGTGGGATTATAAAAATAGTAGAAATGATTAATCGTATGGCAAAAAAACTTCTTCTCTTTATCGGTCTGCTTTCCCTCTTCGTATGGAATGTTGAGGCTCGGACGCGGAATTTACTTAGGTTGGAGAATGATACTATTCTGCATATTTGTTCCAACCTCTCGGAGATGGACTATATGGCTTACGGTGCGAGTGATAGAATTGATCAAAGTGATTCTCCTTCTGATTATTTTACTACTTATCCCTATTGGCGCATTAAGAACATAGTGATAGATGAAGGGGTTGACTCTGTTTACTTTGGGTTGTATCTTATTTCGGCAAAGAGGCTGAGTATTCCTTCTTCGTTGAAATACTTGTATTTC
>CACZUS010000098.1 GCA_902784425.1 uncultured Bacteroidales bacterium | reverse complement strand
AAATTGAATATTTCAAGAACCGATACTTCTCCTTGCGTACTGAGTTTGATGATTACAAACGTAAGAAGACTTCGTCGAAGGTCAAGAAGCCCATTGTTAGTTTGAACCCCTATTATGCCATCCTCGAACTGAAGGAGGGTGCATCCATCGAGGAGATCAAACGGGCTTATCATAACTTGGCCTTGAAGCACCATCCTGATTTACCGAAAAATGCTGGCAAAATCAAGGAGTGCGAGGAGATAATGAAGAAAATTAATGAAGCTTACGAAAAACTTCGAGGTTAACAGCTGAAATAACGTACCATCTTTACAATTAAACAGATTTGCTTATGAATAGAAACTCACCATCCACACGGTCCATGGGAAAGTTTATGGAGATTACTATATGTGATAAATATCTTACCTTCACTTGATAAAATTTCCTTATCTTTGAACTCAAATAATTCAAATTTATGAAACTCATCCCTTCCATATTCCTCTATCTTCTTCTGCCATTGGCAGTTGCAGCACAGAGCGTGCAGATACAAGACGGTGCCATTCGTGCCGAATTTTCAGTGAGCGATTCCACAAAGGTGTATTTCTCGCAAGGAAATCTGCGATATCAGGCAAGCACGAACACGTGGCGGTTTGCGGAACGCCAATGGTATTATGGTGGAATGCAGTTGCCAGCAGATGATCCAGATGCGCTTAACGATTCATATTCTATAGCGGGAACGGTTAATGACAGCGATAATGCTTATACGTCTGAAAACTATGCTGGTTGGATAGATTTATTTGGTTGGGGAACGAGTGGTTACAATGGCAAGCATCCATATATGACAAGCACACATTATAGCGACTACGGCGATGGCACAAACGACATTGCAGGAACGAACTACGACTGGGGCGTGTATGACAAAATTTCTAATGGCGGAAACAAGGCTGGTATGTGGAGGACACTGACGAGAAATGAGTGGGATTACATTTTACACGGGCGTCCTCATTGTAATAATTTGTATTCTAAAGGGTGTGTAGATGACATTAATGGACTCATATTGTTGCCTGATGAATGGGACTATTCTATTGATTTTTCACCCCGAAGCGAAGAATGGGAAACAAATTACTACTCGTTGGACTCATGGAGTATAATGGAGTCACATGGTGCGGTGTTTCTTCCTGCTGCGGGCTTCCGTATCGGTACGGAAGTGTTCCTCGATGGTTTCGTCTGCAGCTATTGGTCGAGTTCGGCTGGCGTCGACGTAAACGCGTACAACATGTTTTGTCAGGTTCCGTTCAAAAATCGCGTGGGCGCGGGCTATCTGTACTTCGGCAGTGAAGATGACTACGTGGGCACCGTGGGCATGACCGACGGCAGCCGAGAAGGCGGAAAATCTGTTCGTCTTGTACAGGATGTGAAATAATGCTCAATGCACAATGTTCAATGCTTAATTACGTTAAATATAATTGTGCATTGTAAATTATAATTTCCCTATCTTTACCCCAAAAAGAAATTACTATAAAACTTTCATTTTCTCAAATCAAACAATTGCTGAACGCATTAGTGGCGCGTTTCCCAGCCACATTCGAACAACTCTGAAGGTAGGTGTGATTTCATACGGGTAAACCCAATAAATTTCTTTATATTTGTGTGTTCAATAAGATAAAAAATAGTGGAGCAGATTATTTCGAAATCTATAAGTACTTTTTCCGATTATGTATGGGGGTGGCCTATGATCATTCTCCTATTAGGTACGCATATATTTTTAACCATCAAACTAAAGTTTCCTCAACGGAAGATGTTGACGGCCATTCGCATCAGTTTTCAAAAAGATAAAGGGAGCGAGGGTGATGTCAGTCATTTTGGAGCCTTGGCCACCTCTCTTGCTGCTACGATAGGCACGGGTAACATTATAGGAGTGGCGACAGCGATCTCTATGGGTGGTCCGGGAGCTGTCTTTTGGTGTTTCCTAACGGGTATTTTGGGTATTGCAACTAAATATGGTGAGGGACTCTTAGCTGTCAAATACAGAGTGAAAACGGCAAATGGCGAGATATTAGGCGGACCTATGTATGCTTTGGAGAAAGGGTTAGGAATGAAATGGTTGGCTGTCTTGTTTTGCATATTCACAGCCTTTGCCGCCTTTGGAATAGGAAATGCCGTTCAATCGCAAGCCATCAGCGATATCTTTGTTCAGTATGACGTTCAGTATAACCCGACGGCTGATCCAGGAACGTGTCGCATCATTGTAGGATTAGTGATGGCAGTCATTGTGGCCTCTGTGATTTTTGGTGGTTTGAAGAAGATAACGAAGATCTGTTCGTTTATGGTTCCCATCATGGCAGGTTGTTATATTTTAGGGTGTCTTTTCATCTTATGTGTGAATCATGCCTATATATGGGAAGCATTGTGTTGGATTTGTCGGGAAGCCTTTTCCATAAAGGCTGGGGTAGGTGGAGCCACTGGGTTTGCCATTATGACGACCATGCGGTATGGTATTGCGCGAGGACTCTTTTCTAATGAGGCGGGACTGGGTTCGGCTCCGATTATTGCCGCTGCTGCAAAAAGTAAGAACCCTGTACGTCAGGCATTAGTGCTCTCATCCGGTGTTTTTTGGGATAGTGTGGTAATTTGTACCATGACGGGTTTGGCGATTGTCTCCAGTATTCTGGCATACGATCACATAGAGGTCTCTTCGTCGGGTGTTTTGACGCGATTGGCTTTTGATGAGATTCCGTATGTGGGTACGCATATTCTTTCGTTAGGCATCATTACATTTGCATTCTCAACGATATTAGGATGGTGCTATTGTGGAGAGAAAGCCGTGGAGTATTTAGGAGGAAAACGAATGATAAAACCATATCGAGCCCTATGGGTTGGCGTGACAATATTGGGAAGTACGGCAGGATTGTCGCTCGTTTGGAATCTCTCCGATATTATGAATGCTTTTATGGCTGTCCCTAATTTAATAGCCGTGTTGCTCTTGTCTGGAATTATTTGGAAGGAGACGAAATACTATTTGTGGGAAAATCATTTGGATGAAACGGATGTAAATCGTTGATATTCAAAGCATAAATAATATTAAAATCTTTTTGTATCCTATTTTAAAGAAAAATCCTATTTCTAAGGGATATTAAAAAAAATTTATTAAATTTGCGAAAATAGTTCGTTTTGGTCGAAAAACGAGAATTAGGAATATTAATAATTAAAATATAATCAATTAATTAAGTAAGCATGGCAAACTTAGATTTATCAAAGTACGGTATTACTGGTTCTACGGTAATCGCGCACAATCCTTCTTACGAAGAGCTTTACAAAGCAGAAATTGACAAATCCCTTGAAGGTTATGAAAAGGGTCAGGAAACAGAACTTGGTGCTGTAAACGTTATGACAGGTATCTACACAGGTCGTTCTCCTAAAGATAAATACATCGTTATGGACAAGAACTCTAAGGACACTGTATGGTGGACTTCAGAGGAGTACAAGAACGATAACCACCCAATGAGTGAAGAGGTTTGGGCTAAGGTAAAAGATATTGCTAAGAAGGAACTTTGCAACAAGAATCTTTATGTTGTTGATGCTTTCTGTGGTGCTAACAAGGCTACTCGTTTGGCTGTACGTTTCATCGTAGAGGTAGCTTGGCAAGCTCACTTTGTAAAGAACATGTTTATCCAACCAACAGCTGAGGAGTTGGCTAACTTCGAGCCTAACTTTGTTATCTACAATGCTTCTAAGGCTAAGGTTGAAAACTATAAAGAATTAGGTTTGAACTCTGAGACTTGCGTTGCTTTCAACGTTACTTCTCGTGAGCAAGTAATCATCAATACTTGGTATGGTGGTGAAATGAAGAAGGGTATGTTCTCTATGCAGAACTACTACTTGCCATTGAAGGGTATCGCTTCTATGCACTGCTCTGCCAACTGCGATATGGAAGGTAAGAACACTGCTATCTTCTTCGGTTTGTCTGGTACTGGTAAGACTACCTTGTCAACAGATCCTAAACGTAAATTGATCGGTGACGATGAGCACGGATGGGACGATGAAGGTGTATTCAACTTGGAAGGTGGTTGCTACGCTAAGGTAATCGGTTTGAGTAAAGAACATGAGCCAGATATCTACGGCGCAATCAAACGTAACGCTTTGTTGGAGAATGTTACTGTTGACGCAAATGGTAAGATCGATTTCAATGATAAGAGCGTAACTGAAAACACTCGTGTTTCTTACCCTATCAACCACATCAAGAATATCCAACCAGGTTCTTCTGCTCCTGCTGCTAAGAACGTTATCTTCTTGTCAGCTGATGCATTCGGTGTATTGCCTCCTGTATCTATCTTGACTCCAGAGCAGACTCAATACTACTTCTTGAGCGGATTTACTGCTAAGTTGGCTGGTACAGAGCGTGGTATCACTGAACCTACTCCAACTTTCTCTGCTTGCTTCGGTCAAGCTTTCTTGGAGTTGCACCCAACTAAATATGCTGAGGAATTGGTTAAGAAGATGCAAAAATCAGGTGCTAAGGCTTACTTGGTAAATACTGGATGGAACGGTACTGGAAAACGTATCTCTATTCCTGATACTCGTGGTATCATCGACGCTATCTTGAGCGGTGATATCTTGAAAGCTCCTACAAAGAAAATTCCTTTGTTCGACTTCGAAGTTCCTACTGCATTGCCAGGTGTTAACCCTGCTATCTTGGATCCTCGCGATACGTATGCTAACGCTTCTGAATGGGAGACTAAAGCTAAAGATTTGGCTTCTCGCTTCCAAAAGAACTTCGTTAAGTATACTGGAAACGCTGCTGGTAAGGCTTTGGTTGCTGCAGGTCCTAAATTGTAATTTCTTACATAAAATTATATGAATGATGAGGGTGCGTCGGTGATGCACTCTCATTTTTTATTATATGCTCCTACTTCCTACCATCAAACATCTCTATCCTGCTTTTCCCCTACGATACACACCCTTTTTATGTCGGACAACATTTTGTTAAAAAAAATAAAATTTTATCAATCTTTTATATATATTTGAACGTTACTTTTTGATGAATTTTATGAGAATTAAGAGATATATAATAGGTTTTTTAACGTGGGTGATATTTTTGGGGACCATTTTTTCACAGTCTATATCAACATTGGATGATGATGGCACAGAAGTATCTTCTCTCGTAGGGTATCCTTGTGGCGATTTAAGAACAATCCGCATATCAGACCCAAGTACGTGGACCACTACATTCTCCTCACAACCATATTGCCTTTGGCAACGGTCTGACAACCAAGGACTATCATGGCAGAATCTTAGGGATAGTGGTGAAGGCGTGTTTGAAATTAAGGTGAGCAATGATGATGGAACCAAGCAACTCTATCGTGTCATTATTGCAAATGATAAAACTATCGCAGAGGAAATCAGCATGATTGGTATTCCTACAAACACAGTCATTCCATATGCAATTACTAACGAGGTGACATTAGAGTGTTCTCTTTCCTTCTGTGGTTCGCAGGAGGATAGATTAGTGGTGTGGAAAGAGGATTTTAATAGTGTACCGCGTGGTGAACGACGTACTTGTGAAAACCTGGTGGATAAGAAATTTGCAGGTTACTATAATGAGTCTTCTTCTACAAACGTCGGTGATGGAAAGTATGCGGTGGTCTCTCATGTGGAAGATGGTTCCATACCAAGCTACAACTGGTTCTCAGGGGGTACAGACCATACAGGAAACAAGGATGGAGGATTCTTGATTATCAATAATAAGGATGATCAGGCTTCTGCCAATAAGTTGATGTTCGAGAAAAAGGTGGAGTTTGACTTGTGTCCAGACACATGGTATTACTTCTCCATCTATGCCATGTGTATCACAGGTGGGGCTGCCGATAATCCTAACAGTACATACGCTCCGTGCAATTTTAGGTTCGAAATTATTGGTGAAGATGGAGTGACTGTCTTGGTAGATGATGAATCGGGCGACGTCCCCGTCACCCCTCGTGGTATCTCAACGTGGTATAATTATGGAGTGAGTTTCAATTCGGGTAACAATAAGAATGTACTACTGAGAATTTATGATAATGCGATTAAAGGTGTCTATGGAAATGATATGGCCATTGATGATATCTCTTTGATTGCTTGTCACAAACGAATCCCTAATGTTCAATTAAGTGCTAAAATGGATGTGGATGAAGAAGGTGTCTGTGGTGAGAAGACAAGACTGCGCCTTTCTGATTTGTCGGAATGGAAACTTTATTACGATAAGATCTATTGCTTGTGGCAATCATCCATAGATGGCGGTCTAACATGGGATAATGTAACAGGTGGATTTGACACCACCTATATTGATGTTACG
This sequence comes from uncultured Bacteroidales bacterium, assembly GCA_902784425.1. GTDB lineage: Bacteria > Bacteroidota > Bacteroidia > Bacteroidales > Paludibacteraceae > UBA1181. The sequence goes on along the minus strand of CACZUS010000098.1, from coordinate 3,670 downwards.
TTTAAAAAGATGCCTGAAGGTGTTCGCTACAGAGTCATCTTCGCAAGCAATGAAACAGAGGCTAACCAGATTGCTGAAAAGGGTTACTTGGACGACGCTTGTCACCCCTATGCTATCAGTAACGTCTCTACACTTACGTGTCACTGCGAACCATTGCCAATCTCTTTGTCGCCACAAGACACGCTTATTTGTAAGTCTGCCACGATAACATTGACACCTAAGGTGGAAAAAGAAATAGATGAGGAACTGGAGTATGAATGGTATTACAAAGAGGAAGGCGCCACTGAATGGACCGTGGTAGCACAAGAAAACGGAACGACGACAGATACTATCTATTCTAAAACGTATGACATAACTCCTTCGGTCCAAACACAGTACTTTGCAATCTCTAAGAGTGCCTCTTGCGGTGGGGATCACACGGATACGATCACTGTCTCTTTGATAGACTCCATCCGCTTTGATCTGACACTCTCGAAGGATATCATCTGCGAGGGAGAGTCTGTGACGTTATCAGTGGAAAATATTCAGCCTATTACATCTGATCTTGTCTGGTCTTCTTTACGTGAATCCGACTCTGGCTTTTCTCTTATTTCGCAGGCTACGGGAACTACTTATCAAGAGTCGCCTTCAGAGAGTACCACCTACGTTGTATCGGCAAAAATGGCTGAATGTGCCAGTCAGTCTGATACTGTTCGTTTGGTTGTTACGAAAACGGCAGACTTTGATTTGAAAATATCCAAAGAGATTATCTGTTTGGGAGAATCCATACAGATAGATGTCGAAAATGGTACGGCTGCATCATCCGACTATACATGGAGTGTGCAGAGAGGTAATGCTACCACCTTTTCTCCTATTACCAGTCCATCAGGATTAAGTTATCAGGACTCTCCTACAGAGGATGCCACCTATGTTGTTTCTGTTACGGGTGGTGCTATTTGCCCAGACAAGACAGATACGGTACGCGTGAAGGTGGTGGAATCAGATCAGTTGGATTTGACCATTTCGAAGGAGACTATTTGTAAGGGCGAATCAGTGACGCTTGCCATAGAGAATGGTACGGCAACAGAGTATGAGTGGTCAGCCAAAGGTGCTAGTGCCACATCTTATTCACAGATTTCAAATGTAGCAGGCATCACCTATCAAGACTCTCCAACTGAGAGTATGGAGTATGTGGTTTCCTCCAAGGCAGGTCATTGTCCATCAGCGACGGATACGGTCCGTGTGGAGGTGGTAGCACCAGATCAGTTTGATTTAACTATTTCGAAGGAGACCATTTGTAAAGGTGAATCAGTGACGCTTGAGACTCACCAACTGAGAGTATGGAGTATGTGGTCTCCACCAAGGCAGGTCATTGCCCGGCAGTGACGGATACGGTCCGTGTGGAGGTGGTAGCACCAGACCAGTTTGATTTATCTATTTCAAAAGAGACTATTTGTAAAGGTGAATCAGTGACGCTTGCCATCGAGAATGGTACGGCAACAGAGTATGAATGGGCAGCCAAAGGCTCCAGTGCTACAACCTATTCGCAGATTTCAAATATTACAGGAACCTCTTATCAAGACTCACCAACCGAGAGTATGGAGTATGTGGTCTCCACCAAGGCAGACCATTGTCCAGCAGTGACGGATACGGTCCGTGTGGAGGTGGTAGCACCAGATCAGTTTGATTTAACTATTTCGAAGGAGATCATTTGTAAAGGTGAATCAGTGACGCTTGCCATAGAGAATGGTACGGCAACGGAGTATGAATGGGCAGCCAAGGGCGTTAATGCTACGACCTATTCGCAGATTACAAATGCTACGGGCACCACCTATCAAGACTCACCAACCGAGAGTATGGAGTATGTAGTTTCCACCAAGGCAGGTCATTGCCCTGTGGTGACGGATACAGTGAGGGTGAAGGTAGAGCAACCACTTGTGATTTCAGCCACATCAGATCAGACGATAGTATGTGTCAATTCGCAAGTTCATTTTAGTGTTGAGGCTTCAGATTATAACAAGGTGACCTTTGTTCGTTATCCTGAGAATGACAATACATCCGTATCGGTTGTGAAGAATTTTACGGGAACGGAACAAGGCGAAGTGCAGGTAGATGATGCGGTGACTGAGAATACCTATTATGAATTAAGGCAAACGGAGGGAAATAGTTGTCCTGACGCATCGCCAGTTGTGATACGCATAATGACAGAGGACTCTTTGAAGTATGATGCCGTCACACAAGTGTTGGATATTTGTCAAGGTGACCCGGTGGAGTTATCAGCCAAAAAGATATCAGGAGAGGCGAAGAACTTCAGTTGGAAGAAGACGACGGATGGAGTCCAGTATGATAATGTGAGTAGCGAGGAGGTAACCACGGTTTATCCGATGGAGAGTTGTGAATATTGGTTGACGGCAGAGTCGGAACATTGTGGAACCATCGCACAACAGATCGAGAAGATTAATCTGAAGAGTAACAATAAGAAGGTCAGTTTGACGACGTCGACAACCAATGTATGTGAGCAGGAACAGGTGACGTTGACGACACAGTATGAGGATGGTTCTTCGTTGGATGACGTTACGGAGATTGTGTGGTATCGTTCGACGGATAGTGAGGAAGAAGGTGAGGTGATATCACAAGCAGGAGAAAAGAATACGGAGAAACAGATACAAGCAGACGAAACCGCTTATTATAGAGTGCAGTATATCAGCCAAGGAGAATGTTCAGCACAATATTCAGAAAAGGTGAAGGTAGAGGTGGAGAAAAAAGTTCAAGTAAGCTTGCAAGCAAACAGTATGGCATGTATGGGAATGGAGTTACCTATACAAGTGCAGGTGGAAGGTACTCCTCAGCGCATTGAATTTTATGAACAATTATCTAATGGAAGTAAGAAAAAATATGATGTTATAGACGGAGAGGTTAGAGTTGTATTGCAAGATAAATTTTATCTCTATACGGTAGAGGCATTTGGTCAGTACTGTCCATCATCATGGAATTACTTGCGAGTGAAAGTTGATGAGGATACGCCATTAGAATGGACTACTCCAGACGACACTGCTTTTTGTGAATATCAGTATATTCATTTTGATGCGCAATATAAACATATTGAACAACTAGTGTGGGAATATGCAGAGGAGGAATCCGATTCGTTTACTGTGATAGATAAAGGAGTTGATCGTATTGACACTTTATGGACTTCCGAAAAAGCAACAAGTATGACGTTGCGTTTAACGGCACAAACACCGCAGGGATGTTTTAGAAAAGAAAAAATCCAAAAACTTTATATGGATATAGACTATCGACCTGCATCATGGAATTACGATACGATTATATGTAAAGGAGATGAGGTTACCTTGTGTGTGAATCCAAACGATTCGAATTATAGATATGAGTGGCATGAATATGATTTGGAGAATATGGTAGATAGAATCGTGACAGTAGGTCCAACATTTACTATACGACCTACGAAGCATGTTTCTTATGGTGTGGAAGCGATAGGGAAGAAATGTGTGACAACTTCTGGATACGATGTTAGTCTGGATGAGCCGATGAAAATAGAGACAGAAATCATAGATAACAGATCCATAGCGTTGCAAGTGAGTGGAGGTTATGGAAGTTATCAATATGATTTTGGAGAAGGGTTTGGAACATCCAATGTGATAGAAGACTTTGATTACATTCGCTATTATCAGGT
>CACZUS010000097.1 GCA_902784425.1 uncultured Bacteroidales bacterium | reverse complement strand
TACTCTGTGAAAACACCCCCGTTATTACTCCGAATAACAGAAGCAACATTGTATGTAACCGTTTCTTCATAATCAATATTTTTCTTTTTACCCGACTATTATATAAAATACTATTATTTTCTCAAATCTATGTTTACATCAATTTTTCAACATACCTTTTTATAGCTACGCAGAAAGTAAGCAAATATAAATCTAAATATTCTTAGTTCAAAACGATTTTTAGTTTTTTTTCACAATTAAAACCTCACATTTTCCATACTCTTCTCCTCCCTCTCGTCATCAATCTCCTTTCCGTACTTTTTTTCCTCCACCTCTTTCTCCTTCTCTTTGTTGGGTTTATTCCTAATTTCTGCCTATCTTTGCAAACAAATTTTTTTATTATGTTCAACGATTTAAACTACATCGGATTATTAATCGGATTGGCTACTTTCCTAATTATCGGAATCTTTCATCCCCTCGTTATCAAAGGTGAATATTATTTCGGCGTCAAATGCTGGTGGGTTTTCTGCCTTTGCGGCATCACCACCACCTTCTTATCCCTTATAATTAACAACCAAACCATCTCTACCCTCCTCGGCGTCTTTGCCTTCTCCTGCTTCTGGAGCATCAAAGAGGTCTTCGAACAACGAAAACGCGTGGAAAAAGGATGGTTCCCCAAAAGAGAAAAAAAGAATTAAGTTCTCTCTGATAATTGTCCTACTTTCTCATTGGCGGTTAACAAGGAATCTTTTACTTTTGCACCCGTATGATTAAAAACTAAATTTTAATATAAAGACACCATGGCTATTATCAAACCATTCAAGGGCATCCGCCCTCCTAAAGAACTGGTAGAAAAGGTGGAAAGCCGCCCTTACGACGTGCTCGACTCTGAAGAGGCTCGCGCCGAGGCTGGAGACAACGAAATGTCTCTCTACCATATCATCAAACCAGAAATCGACTTCCCTGTCGGTACCAGCGAATACGACCCTCGCGTCTATCAAAAAGCTGCTGAGAACTTCCAAAAATTCCAAGACAAAGGTTGGCTCGTTCAAGACGAAAAAGAGATGTACTACATCTACGCTCAAACCATGAACGGAAAAACTCAATATGGCCTCGTTATCGGCGCCTACGTAAACGACTATATGACAGGCGTCATCAAAAAACATGAATTGACGCGAAGAGATAAGGAAGAGGACAGAATGAAGCATGTTCGCGTTAACAACGCAAACATCGAACCTGTATTCTTTGCTTATCCTGACAATGCTACACTCGACGCTTTGGTAAAACGTTACACTGCCAAAGATCCTGTATACAAATTCATTGCTCCTATCGATGGTTTTGGTCACCAATTCTGGTTGATCGACAATGATGCCGATATCCAAACCGTCACTGAGGAGTTTGGTAAAATGAAAGCTCTTTACATCGCTGATGGTCACCACCGCTCCGCTGCCGCTGCTTTGGTGGGCGACGAGAAACGCAAACAAAACCCTAACCATAAAGGCGACGAGGAATACAACTACTTCATGGCGGTTGCCTTCCCTGCTAGCCAACTTACCATTCTCGACTACAACCGTGTCATCAAAGACTTAAACGGTTTGTCAAGCGAAGAGTTCTTAAAAGCTCTTTCTAAAAACTTTACCGTCGAGAAAAAAGGTACGGAAGAATACAAACCTAAGGAACTTCATGAGTTTTCACTATACTTGGACAAAAACTGGTATAGCTTAAAGGCTAAACAAGGCACTTACAACAACGAAGACCCTATCGGCGTGTTGGATGTGGATATCTCAAGTCGACTGATTCTGGATGAAATCCTCGGCATCAAAGATCTTCGCTCCGATAAACGAATCGACTTTGTAGGCGGATTACGTGGATTGAAAGAGTTGAAACGTCGTGTAGACAACGGCGAAATGCGCACGGCTTTGGCCCTCTACCCTGTATCCATGCAACAAATCATGGATATTGCAGATAGTGGAAACATCATGCCTCCAAAAGCTACTTGGTTTGAACCAAAACTTCGTTCTGGATTGATCATTCATAAATTGTCATAAAGACAAACAATAGATCATAAAAAAAACCGCAGACGTTAATCTGCGGTTTTTTTATACCATCTTAAATGGGATTCCTTATTATTAGAAATTACTTTCCAATATACGTTTCAACAATGCATAAAGAACGCATTGTTGGTAAGTGCCATCTTTTCCGTGCTTACTGTCCAACTCATATCCTTGCTTAATATCTGTCCGTAGTTAGGATCCTGATAAGCCGACCAGTTCTTCGCATAGACAAAGTCTGCTCCCTTCAATGCCTCATCCTGATCATACACCACCTTGGCTCCACGTACGAACTTCTCATCCAACTCATATCCCTTCGGATGAGTGATGACGAAATCCACATTCGCCTCATTCATGAAATCAGCGAAAGAGTTAGGCACTGCTTGTGGCAACGATTTTGGATGGGGTGCCCATGTCATCACCACCTTAGGACGTGCCACCTTCTTATGCTCTTCAATCGTAATCAAATCGGCAAATGCTTGCAATGGATGGGCTGTTGCCGACTCCATACTGAATACTGGTTTACCTGAATATTTGATAAACTGATTGAGGATGGTCTCTTCGTAATCAAACTTCTTGTTTTCAAAGCGCGCGAATGAACGTACTCCAATCACGTCACAGAACTGAGCCATAACAGGAATGGCCTCCAATAGGTGTTCCGACTTGTCACCGTCCATCACCACACCACGCTCTGTCTCCAACTTCCATGCGCCCTGGTTCACATCCAACACGATTGTGTTCATGCCAAGATTCATACCCGCCTTTTGGGTACTCAATCGTGTACGTAAACTGTTGTTGAAGAAAACACATAGCAATGTCTTGTTTTCACCCAACTTTTTGAATGCATAACGGTCTTTCTTTATCTCTAATGCCTCTTGCACAGCCTTGTTCAAATCACCAAGGTCTGATGCCATCAATAATTTCTTCATTATGAATTGTTTTATCGTCTATATTTTTTGCAAAGTTACACAATTTTAAGAGAAATCCCACGAAATGATTTTTTAGAATCCATCTAATTTCATTTCGTGGGATTTTTCCCTCTGTAGGGACGTGGCGTGCCGCGTCCGTCTAAATCAGCAACAACCATTCTGACAACATCATCATCTCTTCAAAAGCATTTGACGATAAATACCAGAATCGGAAACGATCTGCATGGTATACACACCTGCTGGCAACGAAGTAACATCTATCTGCATCTCTGATGAATCTTTTGAATAGGATCCACACAAACGACCTAAACCATCGTATAGACTTATCTTGATTTGAGATGCCTCTTGCACAGAGACAGTCACTACACCCACCGTTGGATTAGGGTAACAGCTTACCTTGTCATTATCAATGTCATCTGTTGTCACCGAACCTGATTCGCCACAACTAAGACTCTCCTTACCATTCTCCGCATTAGGAGAAGGCAAATAGACTAATGAGGCATTGCTATCCTTGCAATCCACAAAAAAGGTGGTCCAAGTGTCGGAAGAGTCATCCGCTCTACCCATAGAAGCATTCTGCGGCAATGGTGTGTAAGTGGCAACATCAATTGGTGCTGAATCATCACATCCACGATACATATAGAGAGCCGACTCCGTCTTCGTATTATTCAATTTGAAATCTGCATGATGGACACCTCTGAAAGGTTTGTTATCAGCCCATAACAAGAAATGGGAACCAGGAGCCAACTTAGTATCCTCGTATCCATAAGGAATCTGACTCTTAAATGGTTTGTTTGGATTATCTGTCAGATAGAGACCTGCGATATTAATCGTATCTGCACCATTATTGTAAATCTCAAACCAATCTGGATGATTACCATACTCATCGGTTACATCCGACTCTGAATTATTCGATGGAGCAACCTCCGAAATCAACAATGGCAATTCCGGACAATCCTCCACCTTCTCGAAGATGGCTTTAAACTTTTGGTCTTGCGTCAATGTAGTGGTCAGAATAGGCTCTTTGTATCGACCAGACACAACATCATTCTTATAGTTGACCTTCATACTCATTTGGAAAGTCATATCCGAACTTGTAGCCTTTTCCTGATGTACCTCGACCGCTATCACATTCTTACCCTTTTTGAAGGCACTAAAACGAGTGATGGTGGTATCTTTCACGGCATCATTCTCATACGAAGAGGCTGGAGTGGAATACTCAACTTCTCCCTTTATGTTCTTACGCATAAACTCCTTTCCATTCACATAGAGCACGAAACCATCATCGTAAACTATAGATAGTTTGATGTTTTTGATACAACTGGTATCCTCAAGGTTTATCTTCGTCCGATAATAAGAAGTCATGTATTTATGATCCGCGTCGTCTCCATAGTCGAGCACTGTTTGGTAGGAGGTGGTGTCATCTGCATAACCCATCTTGCCATGACCTGTCGCCCATAACGAATCATTAAACGAAGCCTTGGTCCACGAATTATCCTTTTGTCCAATGGAATCGTAGGCAAACTTCCACTCGGTCGACTTATTCAACACATCAACAGAGACATCTCCGTCAGACATCTCCCATCGCACAAATCGATAACCCCAAGGAGCGATTGCCTCAAGTTTCAGATTCTTTCCTTTGAAATATTTTCCTGAGTAGGAAGGCATATTCACCAACTCATCATTCATCATAAATCGTACACCCTTAACATTCGCACTAAAATCAAGTGAAAGTAATGATCCCAATTGATAATAATCACGCAAGTATTGATACATATATTGCGGACGTTCCTTTGCAAAGGAGAGCATACTGGAAACGGCTGGTAACTCATTCAAATTCGTAGAGTGAAAAGAGGCGCAATATTCGTTTTTCACAACTGCCGCCAAACTATCCCACACATCCTGAACGCGCCCTTCCGTGAAAGTTGTACCCAAATGAATCAGATTCCTATTCAAAAATTTCTCTTTGAACACCTCGTTTTGCATTAAATGTTTGAAGATGGTAACTTTCCATTCTGCCTCTGCATCAGCTTTATAATTGTTTTGTGAAACCTTCACTCCATTCGACCAGTTAATGGTATCACCCTCTCCCATGCACCATTTAATGGAGTTTAAGTGCTTATCACAATAGTTAGGTGCATTCGGATAGAGACCCAACCCAAAGTCGGTATCATATAAAATCCAACGGAAGCGACCATTCTCCTTCTCACGCCACAACTTACAGTTGTTACCTGGCCAATCGGTATTAACAATGAAATGTTCCATGACAAGGTAATCAATGTATTCGTTCATATCAATATACTTAGCCGCCTGATCATAGTAGTTAGGCGCAGTTGGATTAGCCGTTTCGAGGAAGTTAACCATTTCAAAATAGGCGATACTGTCACCCGATGTAGGTTCCACTCCGTTTTGGTTGGTGATTTTTATCATGTCGATGTCGTCCACCTTATGATTAGCTTCCACGAAATCGTCACTCGTACGTTCGCGTAAGCCCATCAATCCTTTGTATTTACCGTTGATGAAATAGGCCACAGGCTGATATGCTTGATAATCAACACTCATTGCCCTCGCCAATGACTGTATGTAGCCATCACGACATCGAACAGCAGAAGCATCATAGGCATTACCACCATTACGAATATGCACACTCGTATACTCATTGTCTGGTTTATCTTCAAAGAAACGATAATTCAAGAGGTTATTGCCAGAACCAAGTTTCTTTCCAGCCTTCACTTTAAACGACTTCACCGGGTTGGATCGAGAGCATCCACCCATCATACCTATTTCCACCTCATGTGTCAACACCTGTTGACCATCCACTATATATTCAAAATTGGCAGGACGCAACCAATCTCTCATGAAATTAGCCTTGCCAGAACCCAAACAAGAGATGTTGATCGGAGCGCCATTCACACCCTTCACACACATTCCGACGGAATCATCCTCCAAATAGTAATTGTCGACCACCAGAGAGACGATAGGTACCGTATACCCACCACCACACGACTTATGTGCATCATCTACAAATAGGAAAGAGCCCGTCACGATAGGACTTGGCAGATAACCTTCTGCATAAGCACGGGCGCGAAGCACCTTATTCGATTTAATCTCTTTGCCAGAAGAAGGGAAAGTGTCACTTTTACTCGTAGGTTCGGTTCCATCCGTCGTATATCGTATCACTGCATTTGGGGTTGAACAGGTAATTTTCAATTTGGCAGTCTCAGTCAAGACTCCAGGTTGAGCCCCACTAAACACAGGCTTTGCACAACGTCCCTCCGAAAGGCTTTTCACAGCAAGCGTGTTTTTCTTCAATGGAGATGGTTCCATAAAACCATCCGGACCATACGCAACATGGACCTTCATGGCAGGATAGGTAAATTGGTTGACCAATTTTCCTCCTTTATTGTACAAGTAAAGTTTACCGCCATCAGCATCAAGTTTGTAAATAGAATGATTAATGCCCTTCACCTCATCAAAGAAAATCACCTGGTATCCCTTTTTCGACACGACACAAGAATCAGGAATTGTCCACTCCCACTTCTTCTCATAAAGATCTTTGCCTGTACGATTTTCATGAACAATCTTATAACCCTGCAAATTGATCGATACTGTATCAGAGTTATAAAATTCCACATAACCAGAAAAATTGAACGTCAACCCCTTGTCCATGTAAGATGAGATATTACATGGCATCACTTCATTAAATTTAACTCCTGCAAATAGTGTTTGCACGGAATATAATGAAATTCCTAGCAAAATGTTTCTTAACTTTCCCATTATATAAAAATACCTTTACAAGGATTTTCTCTTTCGATAAAATCCTTTTTACACAATAACACCACGCAAAATTAGGAAATTTTATTCATTCCTCAGCAAAATAGGTATTGAATATGTAATAATGGTTAAACAAAATTAGAGGTGAATTTATGGGTTTCACCGCTAAAACCCATCAAAAAAGTCCGAACGCCAAAGGCTCGGACTTCCTAATCTTTACAATTGGATTATAGGCCCTTCAACACGCAAGCCAATGCCAACAAAATCAATCCTGCGAATACGAACCAGAATGCGTTAGCTGCGATAAATCCACCGATTACTGCTAATCTACCCAATAGACCTAAAATTCCTAAGACTAAGGAAATAATAAAAACAACACTAGTTGGAGCTGTAAGTTTCATAATACTAATTTTTTAAGGTTAATAACTAAGTTGCACTGACAAAATAAATCAATTGCCATGCAAGTATATAAATTATTCTTATTAAATCCTAAAAATTATTAAAAAATAACAGTTGATTCATTCAGAATGGGTGATGTGAGCTTTTTTAGAATTGTCTATTGGGCTTTGCTATAGTAGATAGCCATTCGCTTTCTATCCCCTTTCTTGATTGTTTTAACCGCATGTTTAGGGACAAAATCAATCACGCCATCGAAGATAGACCTAGAAATTTCTTCGAATCCACTAATATTCTCCATCGGAATGGTGTGATCATATTCTATTGTCGTTATTGTTGCACCATCCATTTTGATTTCAACGATATCTCCATAACTGTCTACAACCCACTCTTTAACGTATGAAACCGTATCCTTGCTTGATGTTTTAAAATGGACTGCCTTCACAAGATTATTGTTCTTGTCTCTATACTCTATTGATTTGTTGAACTCCTTTTCTTCAAGGTTTGGATTTTCCTCATACCTCTTATCGTAATTAAGATAGCCTTCCCAAAATTCGTATGAAATTACAGTGTCAGTAGTAAGTTCTCTACCCAAAGAGTCTATATAAACTCCTTTTTTTGAATAGGTTATGGTATCTTCCGACCAAGGACTGCCATCAAGGTATGTCATTTTCGATGTCAATCTACCTTCATTATCATATGAGTATCTCTCTCCTCTGATTTTACTGTGCCCTTCTTTTCTGTGTTTCATTGTGAATTGACCCTTCTTATCATATTCTTTCCACATCACCATACGTTCATAACCACCGTTCTCTATATCAGAAATTTTGGTATTCCGGCCTTCTCTATTGTATTTATATCTTGTTTCGCCCATTTTATTTCCGTATTGATAAACATTAAAATGTGTGATATATCCATCTGCCGCATAGTCAGGCACCATATTCACGTCGTATTGAATAATACTATCAACACGATAAACAGTTGCACCCTTGGCAAATTTCAGTTCCTTGCGCAAAGGTCTTTCCACAATAGTTGGGACATCAAATCCCTTGATTTTGGTCTTGTTCTTTTTCAGATAACTCTTCATCGACCCCTCACTCCACTTTGGAGTATAATCGTTGAGCATGTAATAAGCCCCTCCTATATAGGTAAATTCATGTTTGTCAGCAACAGAAGCACCTGTGGTTGCACCTACGACAAAGCTCTCGCTAACGTTGTCTGGGATGGAACTCTCATCAAACTCAGAATAAATCTTCTTTTTTCTAAATCCATAAATTATTCCGTCGGTATAATCCCTTTTATTGAGGTTTTTGGAGTCCGGTACCTTTTCAAATTTTTTGAACTCAAGATAACCACATGCAAAAGAGACACTGTCTTCTTTGCTTTCTAAATTAGCAAAATTCTTGTCAAGCGCTTTTTTCTCACACTCTCTACTTAACGCATCAAACTTCTCCTTGTCTTTTTTATCGTCGGAAAGAAAAAATTCCAATGCAGCCAAATCAATAGTTGCATTCTTCTCATCTATCTTTAACGCAATAGAAGCTGCATCATTTCGCCAAGATTCTGTTTTAAAGGAGAGATGCTCATCACCTCTTCTGACTTCAACAATCATATCGTTATCCTTGATATAATCTCTGATGAAATTGTCATTCTCCTCAATTTCAGGGAATATAGAAGAGTATAAGTAGAATTTTCTTTTTTCATAATTTATATACGATTTCATATACGAATTATAGGTTTTCACCACTTGGTCGAAAAATGCGCGTTTATCATTCGGAATATTATAATCTCCCAATTTAGACTCGTAACTCGAATAGGAACGCAGGAAATTAATGCTATCGCTCTCCGTCTTCAAATCAGGAATTTCTGCAGCATTAGCGATGGATGGTAACAATACGATAGCTATCGTAATAAGATGTTTTTTTATGCACATAATATTTTTATTGTTTACAACATTCAAAGGTATAAAAAATAACAATAATTCCTATAGTGCCAGCTTTGTGTTTTTTCGATATGTTTACAATGTTTGACATACCACAAACCAAACACGCAAAAATTGCGGTGGAGACCAATTTTGGATTTTCATGCCATTATTGTTATATTTGCGTTATTAATCAATATAATGAAAAATGATGCATGATTTGTTTCAAAACCGTTACCGGATACCTTCGGCACGCGCTACGTGGCATAATTACAATGGTGGAATCTATTTCGTGACTATCTGTACTAGGGGTCAGGAACAATATTTCGGTGAAATTTCAAATGGCGAAATGCACCTTTCGGAAATCGGACATCATGCCAACGAACAAATTCGCAACGTACAGACACATTATCCATACGCCCAGATTCCGTTGTGGGTGGTTATGCCTAATCATCTACACGCCATCGTGGTGATCGATGGCAATAATGTTCCGTACGAACGACGGAGTGTAGGGGCGTCATATTGCCAATATGCAGGGATGGTTGTCGGTGGTTGTGGGGGGAATAAAATCCGCCGTCACCAAATTCGCCAACCAGAACAAAATCCTATTTTCTTGGCAATCTCGTTTTCACGACCATATCATTCGCAAAACCGATGAATTAAACCGTATCGCAGATTACATAGAAAACAACGTGTTGCGATGGGAACAAGATAAATTTTATAGATGACAATTGAGGGCAACCACACACCGTTGGGATGTTCATTGACGATAATGTTCCGTTCAAATGATGGGTTGTAATGACGTGGCGCGCCGCATTGTAGAGACGTGGCGCGCCGCGTCTCTACATGTTTGCGGATATGATTTTCGAAAATACGACGCTAGCATCCAATATGATTTCGGAAACACGGCGCGTCGCGTCCAATATGATTTTGGAGACGTGGCGCGCCGCGTCTCTACCGTCCCCCCTTCCT
>CACZUS010000096.1 GCA_902784425.1 uncultured Bacteroidales bacterium | reverse complement strand
CGCCGAAGATGCTCACGCTCGGCAGAGTTCATGTTTGGCTTCTACACTCGCTCAATCGCATCTTTCATTCCAGCGAAGCGCATTTGCTCACACAGAGAAAACGAAAATTCACGGAAAGAACGCCGTGCACGTCGTGAGGGTATGTGAGAAACTAATATGAATAATTACCATAATTTTATCCACAAATTATTTTTTTGGAACACGGATTGACCAGATTTCATTCTCTCATTCTTTCATTTTTTCATTCTTTTTCAGGATCGCCCTTACACAGACTTGAGAATACCTCATAAGCAGAAGTGAGAATACCCCTTAAGCACGAACGAGTATAGCCTTGACACAGAAGCGAGAATATTAGTGACATCGAGCTGAGTATATTAGTGAAGCTTGATGTTGTATACGAGTGACATTGAAGTGTGTATACGAGTGACACTTGCAGCACCTCCACCACTACGTCCTTCACCACGCATTGATGTCATCCATATCATACACCACATTCTTGATGGAATCTGCCAAATTGGGGAAGAACTGATAGCCTGTGATTCTTTCAACTTGTCTGATTGTATTAACATAGAAATCCTTCTTCCTGTTCCCGTCCGTATTCCTGCATATGAAACCAATCCCTTTGGGATCATCACCATCCACACACAAGACCACCTTGAAGAAAGCCTCAGGAACAGGAACTTGATGAGGTCCAATCCTCTCATGCACTTGGCTCTTGAAGAACATCGGTCCACACACAATATAGATGCTTCCATATTTCTGCGCCCACTTCCTGCAAGCCATCTCGATTTCTTTCCAATCTCCCCGATTCAGTTGCGGATTCTGAGGACACATATTTGACAAGACAAACGTCTCATCCCTACCCTCATCATCCCAGTTGCAATCACCGCCAGGACACATATGTCCCCTATCATATCCAGACGATGCATAATCTTCCAACGTGGCACGTTCCTCTACAGGCAACTCCTCATCTTCCCGATAGTCACTCCACACATCCTCCTTCTTATTCATCACATGTTCACCCGTCAGTTGCCACATCACCCAATTGGGTTGACGCGTATTCTTGTTATGTGAAACCGTATAGCAATACCTTTCCAACACCCTGCTTGCGATTGTGTCTGAGATGATTGGATATCCAACATCAGAGAGGGAACTCCACACCTCTCGCCCATGACTCACTTGAGAGACCCCTGCACCATTTGTACCCACATGATGATGTGAACAAGTACCGCATGACTGGAAAGTCAAAATAACAAGCAGTACAAAGAGATATCGAAGAATGGACTTCATCTGATGTATTACTTGGGCACACAGGTGTCACCACCCCATCATTGAGGCAGGGGTGATGTTTAGTGTACGACAAAGTCGACGAGCAATTTTCAGCGTTGGTTCGGTACGTCCCGACACATAATCACTGATGCGCGAAGGGCTGACCCCCACTTCCTCCGCCAACTGTCTCTGTGTCATATTCCTCTCCTCAAGCGAAAAAGAGATCAATTGTGCCACAGAAGGCTTGCTGATAGGGAAATGTTCCTTTTCATAGGCAATCACGAAGTCAGACATCAGCGTTAATTCCACAGCGTTACGGTCATTAGCAGGTGTGTTATCATCCACCAATGGCAACAACTCCTCGATTCGTTGGAGTGCAAACTCGTATTGTTGTTCAGTTGTCTTATTCATAACATGTCCTCCATTTATATGGTTGATGCATCAATTTTATCATACTCAGCATGTGTGCCGACAAAGCGGATGAAAACGTGTCCAATAGTGAATTTCACCACCACAATTAGGCGATACTTGTTCCCCTTGATATTGAAGACATAGTGCTGATTCCCCACATAATCCGTAGCAGGGAAATCCACCTTGATGTCAGACAAACTATGCCATTCCGCCTGCTCAGCAATGTTATACCAGCGTTCAAGTGGTGTTTTAGCATCTCCGTGACCATCGGAATTATAAAAATCCACCAGTTTTCTATGTGACACTATTCTCATTTCACCTGCAAAGATATATATTTGTTTTGGATTTCAAAAGAAAACCTGTGGAAAATTTTGATTTTTCGATTAAAGAAGCCATTTCCCCTTATTCATCCACACAAATCATGCACTTTTTCTTTCTTTTATCCACAACCACACCAACAATAATGCCACAATCACAATCATGAAACATAATGGTGGTCATTTGTTATTACCTATTGATTTCCTTATTATTCTCTTGCTTAACCAGCTTTTCAATTTGGGCAGCTATTTCACGCATTCCCAATATAGAAGGATGGCTATGTTGTTTGTCAATGTCCTTCAGTTGGATATTCTCTATTTTGTAATACCTGCATATTTTTTCCATCGAGATGCAGTATTCTCCCTTTAGGTTTGAATTGCAGATATTGATAATTCTCATCTTAGGATGTTTCCTTGTCAGATAGTTAATCATAAAAGCAAATGCAGCACGGAATTTATACAAGTCAGTCGCTTTCCAATCTTCGTATATGAAATCGCCCAATGGAGAGTGAGCCCAACAATCATTTGTTCCACCGAAAATGAAGAGAATATCCGGTTCCCCGATATTAGCCATTCTTGTCACAAAAGATCGTTTAGAAAAGTCTCTTCCATTATATCCTGTATTACAAACTGTTGCACCGGAGAAGGAGTTATTCTTTTCCAGTTCCCACCCCATATCCTCTTGCACAATCCACCACCATGTTTGTTTTACATCATGCAAATTGTTTTTGTAATCCATAGTATCAGCGTACCAATACTCATTCGTGTCAGGTGACACATATCCCTTATACGTAGAGTAACTATCGCCAAGTATAGACATTTTTAATTTCGCTTTTTCTTCACACAATCTTGTATTGGGGAAATAAGAATTATCAACAAAAGTCGTAAATGTTTGTTTTACGAAAAGATGTCGCCATTCTTCAAGAGAAGCACATTGATTATAATTCGACCTTAGAGAATCCTGTTGGGGATGAAAAACTGCTTGATGAGAAGAGCATCCCTTCTGTGCCACTGAGTCAAAAAATTCTCCAATCGCAAGAAACGCAAACAATAAAAACAGGAATATACTATATATGGTAGTCCGTTGCATCAAAAAAATCTTTTACATCGCAATACGAAATCCTAAATTATAATCACGATAAGTGGTCTTCCCTGCAAATCGCGTAGAAACCCTATTTTTCAAAGAACTATTACACCATCCACCACCTCTACCAACGCGTGCAGTTCCACTATTCGGACCAACAGGATTTACTTGATCTGTACTATTATAATTACTCATCCAATCTTGACACCATTCGCACACATTTCCTGTCATATCATATATCCCCAGTTCATTCGAGTTTCTTGTCCCTACAGGATGAGTGCTTCCATCACAATTGCTTTTCACCCAGCCAACTTCTTCCGCATTGTCACTCCCGGAATAAACGCATTGACGACTATATATTCCCCCTCTCGCAGCATATTCCCATTCCGCTTCTGTTGGAAGTCTAAAAGTCTTGCCTGTCCTGTTGTTGAGTTCGCGAATAAAGTCAGCACAATCATTCCAACTGATATTTTCTATAGGTAATGATGCCCCAATGGTATTTGCCGGATTATAGCCCATCACTTCTTCCCACAGTTCTTGAGTTACTTCTGTCTCACCAAGATAATAATCATGTAACGTGACAGAATGAGTAGGGAATTCCCCTTTTTCCGCATATTCTGCTTGCTCATCAGTGGCGCCCATTATAAAAGTTCCTCCTTCAACATATTTTAGACAGAATGAAACACCACCAACACTAAATGTCAAATCTCTATTGCGTAGATCAATCCCACTTCCTTTACTATATGAATTATCACGGGCATTGGTGGGGCCATTCTGTTTTTTAGGTATATCAGAGTTTTCCATCAGCATTGTACATCTTTTCTCGAAATCATACAATCCTTCTTCTTCACTCTTTATTACAACTTTCATTCCCTCAAAAACATAATGTTCTTTCAAGAAATCCAAATCATCATCTTTTAGTCTAATACTACCACTGCTTTCCCTGCCTGGTACAGATCGCTCATTATTTGTACTTCCCATGATGCCAATTCCTGAGAACTCCGAATTCAAACGAATGAACCAATGACCATAAGCAAGAATGTAACCTCGGCCGTCGCCAAAATCATAACGCCATGTGGAGGCATCTTCAATTTGAGTGACTCTAAACGGATTATCCATCGAGCACTCAGGAGTTTTGTTATCACCAGCGGTGTATTTTTGTCCTTTATTCTTACTTAAGCATACTGGAAATACTGCCACAAGAGTAGTATCTGTATTAGCGCCTTCATACACCCTCAAAGAAAGACTCTTCTTTGAAATGACAATAAAACAATTCTTGACATTAACACGACTTTGGTAGATGATTCTTTCTTGTGGTATTTCTTCGACAACATCGTCGATTGTCCCCTTATCTTTATTGACAATGAGCCATACTGTTGTTACACTTCCTATAATGATCATAATGACCAGTAGGACTGATAACAATGTTTTACTAGAAGAACTTTTAATGAAATGTCCTAATGAAGAAGTACCAACCTGCCTATCATTGCGGACAGTCATCGTTGATAGCGGTGGGTTTGGTGATGAGGGCATTCCTATAGATTGCCCTCGCAAAACACTTCTAAGCCCAGCTAACAACGGGGTATCATATCCATCATCCTTTGTTATACATGTATAGCCATAAGAAACCGAAGCATCCACGATCTTCTTCTCCACTTCTGATACAGAGAACATGACTATAGAATCCTGTGCTATTCCATAATTCACAGGTGGCAACTTTGAAGCAGAATGTTCCAAACGTTCAGTTTCCCCTCTCAAATAATTGAGTATACGCTCGACCTCTTGTTGCTTGTCTGTCAACTGATTCGTGGTTGAAACAATGTTTCCTATTCCATCCATCTGAATGATTTCAGCCTGTGAAACCAACTCTGCAAAGGCTTTCTCAAACATAACGAAAAGAGAGTCCATCTTTGACAACATCACGCCATTCAACAAGACACAGAAACCTATGTACTGACCAGTTACATCCAACCTGCGCACATACCCATAGTACATCAAGTTCTTGTCCCGATGAACAATAACTTGCGTTTTTGATTTAGACTTGATGGCAAAACTCCCCAAAACTTCCTGGGCATAATCGTCAGGGTATTGAACATACCCGTTTCTGAGATTGCCAAAGATGTAAACAGAACTGTTCATTTTACGTTTACGGTGTTGTTTTGTTTACAATACGGTTTATCGCTTGGGGTCTAACCCATAATCATTAGGACCATAATCTCCTCCTCCAAATAACATCACTAATCCATAAAAAGGAATTAATTGATACCACCCCGAATTCCCCCTATCGTGACAACGCTTAGCACCTTGAGCCCACAAGAACCACCAGCCAGGAATCAGTAGCATATAGTACACTATGAGAGCAAATCCTTCTGAATCCTTACCCGATCCTGCTATCAATGCAGACAAAACATTCCATACTTCATAGATGATTAATGAGATTCCATATTCCAATCGACGTATTCTTCCTGAGAAAGAGAATGAATGGGAAAACATAGATTGATGTCCCACCATTGGTGGTATAGGTTGCGGAGCAATAACAGGAGTATTGGATTGTACGGAAGGGCTTGGAAGAGAATCACCTTGGGATGCCTCATAATACTCCCACTCCTCATTAGAGCCAGATGCCACACCTACACTACCATTATTCGTTTCCACTTTAGGTGTTGGCGAAGAGCGTTTCCTTAAGGCTTCCCTCAATTCTGTTAACAATGGTGCATCACAATTGCCACTTTTCCAGACACAAGTGTATCCATATTGTACTGATGCATCAATGATAAGGTTTTCTTTATCTTCTGTATAGGAAAAAGTCTTGCATGAGTCTTTATCTATTCCATAGTTCACAGGAGGGAGCATGACTGCATCCTGTCCCAACTCTTCTATCTTTTCACGAATCGACACACTTATCCGTTCCACTTCTTGTTGCTTGCTTTTCAGCAAACCTGAAAAAGAAGAAAGTTGGTTGTATTCATTAAAACAAAGTATCTCGCCATGTGCCACCAGATCTGCAACAGCATCTTCATAAATCGCAAACAACCTATCAATATGTGACAGCCTTACACCATTCAGTAAAGCACAAAATCCAATATATCGTTCTGGCACATCTAACTTACGAACATAACCATAATACATCAGATTCTTCTCTCGATGTATCACGATTTGTGATCTTGCCGAAGATTGTTCAAAGAACTTGTAAAAAATTTCTTGGGCATAACCTTCCGGATATTGGGTGTAACCAACCCCCAAATTGCCAAAAACATATACAGAATTATTCATGAGTCATCTTTTCTTTGGTGTTACAATAATTTCTTTGCTTCATCTGTCAAATAAGGCAGTATGTCATTTTTATAAATTAGAACTTGTATCTCCCCTAAGGCACCTGGACCAATCTCGTATTTTTGATAGACAAACTTTACTGCTCCATTAACAAGATAAGGTTCTGCTTCTGACATCGGAGATTGGAAAAAACTATCATTAAGACCTTCAGAACCACCAACCTCATTCACAACTGTTTGTATCAAAAGTTGCATGAAATTTGTGCTGTTGGCGTTTTTTAGTATTTTAATCTTATGCCCATCTTTCTTACTGAAAGACCTTCCAAAGGTTTCACTCCAACCAACACCGCCATGACATCCACTCATTGATGTTTCATAAGTAATATAGGTATCGGTTTCACATATATTATTTATCATGATGTTTTCATCGTATAATATATCCAAACCCATATTATCCTTCCGATAATCTTGAGTTAATGTCTTCACCTTAAATTGCCCGATATAATTCGCTAATGCTTGCCCATCTGCCAAATTGCCGTTATACTTAGGTTTTGCACGATTATCAGACCACCAGAAATTCTTATTAAGTACTTCTGCTATATATCCACGTATGCTCTCTACCAATAATATGGGGCCAGAAGATGGGTAATCAAAACCGACCTCCACATTCACCTCCGATGTTTCCTTCATAAATCTTGGGCGGTAGGTACTAAACGGTTTCTGGGAATCTTCCTCATACGCTTGCATCGACATCACTTTTGCAGAAAAAGAAAGTTTTTTCCCTGAAGAAGAAGACCAAGTTCCAGAATACATGTCTTCAGAAAGTACACCCATAAAATGTCCTGTTTCCTTTCCTTGATCATATTCATATAACTGCATCGTTCCAGAATCATCTATGAACCCATTTATGTAAACAAGTGACTCTGCAGGTTGACTGTCGTAATGTTCAGTTCCTTCAACCTCACCACCAGATATATGCAACTTCATGCTATAGCCTATATTCGAAATAGCGCCCTTTAATACGAGTTCCTGATTATTCAATGACGCCGTCGGCTCTATCGAATCCACAACTGTGGTATCTGTGGCAATAGCCAAGTCATTATTTCTTGCCACATTTTTGGACACAACAAAAAGTCCACCAATCACCAACACCAAAGCGATACTCCACAAGAGTATTTTCAATCCATCATGGTCTTTTCTTTTTTCTGTGACAGCTGTTTTAGAAAAAGCAGACCTTTCCTTTCCCAATTTCCTTTTCAACACATTTCGGAGACCTGCCAGCAAAGGAGTATCATATTCTTCGTTCTTTTGTACACTTACAAAGCCATACTTGGCAGAAGCCTCCACGATTTCCTCATCTTTATCTGTAATAGAGAATGTACGATATGAATCATTGCTTATACTATAACTTATCGGAGGTAGTTTTGTTGCAGTGCTTTCCCAGTGTATGACTTCTTCACGAAGATAGGTGACGATACGCTCCACTTCTTGGTGTTTCTCTTCTAATCGCCCAGCAACCCCTATGATGTCGCCGTTGTCATCCATCTTGATAAGTTCTCCCTGCGAAACCAACTCTGAC
>CACZUS010000095.1 GCA_902784425.1 uncultured Bacteroidales bacterium | reverse complement strand
TTCGATGAAATCCTCTGTATCTTGAATTTGTTTCTGTTGATTTTCGTAAGCACGCAGTTGTTGTTCTCTTCTCTCTTTCCTCAATTCCACATATTTAGAATAGGAGACTTTATAATCATAAATTTTGCCAAGAGAGATCTCGATGGTACGAGTCGTCACATTATCAATGAAGGCTCTATCGTGGGAAACTAGGATTACTGCGCTACCACAGTTTTTCAAGAACTCCTCCAACCATTGAATGGATTCAATATCCAAATGGTTAGTTGGCTCATCCAATAGCAGTACATCAGGTCGTTTTAGCAAGATTTTCGCTAATTCGATACGCATACGCCATCCACCGCTGAACTCACTGGTCTGTCGGTCGAAATCAGAGCGAAGGAAGCCCAATCCCAGTAAGGTCTTCTCCACCTCACCCTGAAAATCATTAGCACCCATCATGTCCAATCGCTCATTGGCATGAGTCAGTTGTTCGATGAGACGTGCATATTCAGGAGAGTCATAATCCTCACGAGTAGCCAATTGCGATGACAGATTTTCTATCTCATTCTGCAACTCAAAAATATGAGAAAAGGCTTTTTCCGCCTCTTCTCTAACGGTTACTCCATCATTATGAATCATGTGCTGAGGCAGATATCCTATGGTAATATCCTTAGGTATGGAAACACTACCCGTTGTTGGTGGCTGGATACCCGCGAACACCTTCAACATCGTACTTTTACCCGCACCATTCTTTCCTACCAGGGCAATTCTATCCCGTGGGTTCACCACAAATGAGATATCACTGAACAGCGTGACACTACCGAAACGGATAGTAAGTTTATCAACAGAAACCATCTTATTTTACACTTTTTTTCGAGGGGCAAAGATAGCGGTTTTTTCCCCAGCATCAAAATTTATTAGCGAAGCAATCAAAAGCTTATCAAGCAAGGAAATACCACAAAAAAAACGGAAGATGGCTGTCTTCCGTTTTTTTATCTATCAATCAAATCTATTTCATATTCATGAAAGAGCTTGTTTGCATGAAGGACACCATGGTTTCAACTGTTTGAAGAAATCGTTACCCTTATCATCCACCAAGATGAATGCTGGGAAATCTTCCACTGTGATTTTCCAAACTGCTTCCATACCCAACTCTGGATACTCAACACACTCAATACTCTTAATAGAGCTTTGAGAAAGAACTGCAGCCACACCTCCGATTGTTCCTAAATAGAAACCTTTGTGTTTCTGACAAGCATTCGTCACCACATCCGAGCGGTTACCCTTTGCAATCATCACCAAAGAAGCGCCATGATCTTGGAACTCATCCACATACGGATCCATACGATTCGCAGTAGTTGGACCCATAGAACCACAAGGATATCCTTCTGGTGTTTTAGCAGGGCCAGCATACAACACTGGATAATCTTTGAAGTAGCTTGGCAAATCTTCTCCCGCATCCAAACGAGCCTTCAATTTCGCATGTGCAATATCACGAGCTACAATGATTGTACCTTTCAAGTTGATACGAGTGCTAACTGGATATTTGGTCAACTCTGCACGAACGGCATCCATTCCCTTATCCAAATCGATAACAATACTGTTTTTACCTTCACCCGCTTTACAATATTCTGCAGGAATCAATTCTGAAGGATTAGAGTCCATCTTCTCGATCCAGATACCATCCTTGTTGATTTTTGCCTTGATGTTTCTATCAGCAGAACAACTAACACCCATACCGATAGGACAAGAAGCGCCATGGCGAGGTAAACGAATCACACGAATATCATGTGCCAAATATTTACCTCCGAATTGAGCACCCAAGCCAATCTTATGAGCCTCCTTCAACAACTTGTTTTCCAAATCGATGTCACGGAACGCACGTCCTGTTTCATCACCTGTAGTAGGCAAGTTGTCATAATATTTTATAGAAGCCAATTTTACAGTTAGCAAATTCTTTTCCGCAGAAGTACCACCAATCACAAATGCAATGTGATAAGGAGGGCAAGCAGCAGTTCCTAATGTTTTCATCTTCTCTACCAAGAAAGGAAGAAGAGTACCTTCATTCTGAATAGTTGCCTTTGTCATTGGATAGAAATAGGTTTTATTAGCAGAACCACCACCTTTAGCCACCATGACAAAACGATATTCTGCACCTTCGACTGCCTCGATGTCAATCTGAGCAGGCAAGTTGCACTTCGTGTTGACCTCATCATACATGTTCAATGGTGCATTCTGAGAATAACGAAGATTATCGTTCACATACGTATTGAACACACCTTTTGACAAGGCTTCCTCATCCTCAAAACCAGTCCACACTTGCTGACCTTTTTCTCCATGGATGATGGCAGTTCCCGTATCCTGGCAGAAAGGAAGAATTCCCTTACATGCCACCTCTGCATTACGCAAGAACTGAAGAGCCACATATTTATCATTTTCAGAAGCTTCAGGATCTTTCAAGATGGCAGCTACTTGCTCGTTATGAGAGCGACGCAACATAAACTCCACATCATGAAATGCCTGCTGAGCCATCAATGTAAGAGCCTCTTTGGACACTTTCAACATTTCATGACCTTCAAAATTACCTACACTGACACCTTCTTTGCTCAACAAATAATACTCCGTGTCATCTTTTCCAACCTGAAACATCGGAGCATATTTAAATTCTATAGCCATAATAAATTTTAATAGAAACGATTAATCACTTAATTTTTGATTTAAAAAATTTACCAAGAGCCGCACCCATATTCTGAGCTGCATCTCCCATCAAGTTAATATGAGTTCCCCATTTTCCACCTTCTCCTTCTATATTTTTAATGGTGGCAACCACATTGCCTTCAGCATCAACAATATTTCCAACAGCCTCAGTTTCACCTCTTTTCTCTACTTCCGATACTTTCAAAACCAACTTGTACTTAGTATTCTCTGTAGTAGCTACAATTTTACCTTTCGTAGCTGCATTAAACTCAGTGATAAATTTCTTCAGGATCTCCACGCTACCTGTATTCCAGTTCTTTTCCTGTGCCACATAATCAGTATATGACATGTCCTTGATGACAGCGTTTGTATAATCAAACTCTACTTTGATTTTTTTCTCACCCTTCAAAGAATCAAACGATCCTTGATCCAATTTTTGTCCGTAACTGCTCATAGCAATTAAACCGAACAGTACCATTACCTTAAATCTATTCATAACTTTTTTATTTTATCATTTCGTTCTTATACGAACTCGTTTTACATAGACCGCTAAATTACGCAAAAAAAGTAAAACAACAAGAGAAAAAATAGAACAAACATATTTTTTTCATAATATTTTTTTCCTCTGAGTTGAATGCGCATTCAAACGCCCATATACACTGCATGGTTAAAAAACTTTTTCTTTCAAGCAACAAAAAAAAACTTTTTTTTCTTTGTCAATATTCTAACTTTGTGTAATTTAGCGACATTAACCGTAAAATAAAAAACACGAAATGAAAACCGCGCTCAAGACTCTAACCCTGGGAACATTATTGGTAGTTGCGCCTCTTTCATATGCACAAACGACAATTACCATTGACCCTACCACTTCCTATCAGACCATTGATGGAATTGGCGGCGGTATCGTGTACTATTTAGATTGGTTAAC
Source organism: uncultured Bacteroidales bacterium (assembly GCA_902784425.1). GTDB lineage: Bacteria > Bacteroidota > Bacteroidia > Bacteroidales > Paludibacteraceae > UBA1181. The sequence goes on along the minus strand of CACZUS010000095.1, from coordinate 9,422 downwards.
CACTCACAAAAACAAAGAGGTATTATACGACACCATCTTCAACGGATTGGGACTGACTGGCTTGCGCATAGGCAACTGGGCCCACGAAGAGAATGCCGACCTTACCTACGACGCTGAAATCGTACATGAAGGAAAGAAACGATTGGGCGACGACTTTTTCATCACCATGTCTTCATGGTCTGCTCCTGCCGAATTAAAGCAGAACAACTCCCTCACTGGTTCTTGCGGAGGTCCTGTCAAGCCAACCTTAAAAAAGGAATACGGGCGTTATATCTATGATAAATTCGGTGCATGGTGGAAACGCGCGTTACAACAATACCGAGATGTGGATGTTTATCCTAACACGATAAGCATTCAGAACGAGGTGGACTGTGATGCAGACTACGAATCAACCATCTTCGACCCTACAGAGTCGAATGGCATCGCTGCCTATTCGAATGCTCTTTCGTCTGTATACAACAATATCAAAACATTGGACAACGCTCCGGGCATACTCGGTCCTGAAGTGCTGGGTATCGGCTGGAACAAAGTGCAGGAATACATCAACACGGTCGATAAGAAGATGTTGTATGGATACAATTTCCACTACTACCATAGCGGTTCGGAAAATCATAAAGATGATGGCTATCGCTACAACTACCCGGATGAATTTCTGGGGGCAATGACCAATCTGTCAAGAGACTATCTGAATCAAAAGCCAATGTATATGACCGAGAATAGTTCTCTGAGAGACCCTGACCCAAACGATCCTATTCATTTGGCTATCTTTATGTCATACGCATTCTCCGTCAATCATGTTGTTTCGTACCTTCATTGGAATCTGATTTGGGGAGATACGGGTGACGGATGTATCAACTTGGAATTTTCTGAAAACGGATATACTACAGAAGATGGATATGTCATTCAAGGTGATTACCACGCCTTACGTCACTACTCCAAATTTATTCGCCGCGGATGGAAAAACATTTCCGCACAAACCAACAATAACAACGTCATTGTTTCCGCATTCAAAAGTCCGGAAGGAGACGCTTATACGGTTGTCTTAGTCAACCGCAATCGAAACAACCAGACTGCCAGACTGCCATTCTTCCCTGATGGAACAAGAGCGACTGTCATCCAAAGTGTTCCTTCTCAAAAGATATGGAGCTCAACCATAGGCACCTATGACGCACTGGAAAGTGTCAATATGCCAGGAAACAGCATCACTACTATTGCTTACAAGCCAAAGGCAAAAACATACATCTACGAATGTAACAAAACAGATGTGTGGAGTACGCAGGAGAACTGGACTCCAGTTGGCGTACCTCAATCCATCGACACTACCATCATTCGAGCTGGAGAGGTGAAAGCTGGTCCATTGGAATTAAGTGCACCTATCACAATTGAAGAGAATGGTACACTCGACATCACAGCCGATTGTACATTTGACCAACTCAACATCATTGGTGGAACCATTAAATCCAGCAATGTGAACCCTCTATACCTATTATCTGCAAGAGAAATCAACATTCAATCTCATTGCACCTTTATCACTGGTCCTACAGACACGACAGGTATCGAGATAGAGGGAACCATCTCTGGTGATGGAGACCTCATCAAATCTAACGTCGGCATATTGAGCTTAAATGCGGAAGCCAACCAACTAAATGGATCATGGACACTTGAAGAAGGAACCATCGTCGTAAACCACAAGGATGCGCTTGGACCTAATGGTATTTTCGTAGACAATGGTACATTGGAAATCAATGTGGATGTCAATACAGACCAAATCACCATCTCTGACAGTGCCAAACTTGTTTTGAAAGGCAATCTGGAAGTAAATGATTTGACCATCAACGGACAGACTTACGGAGGTGGTACCTACACTACTGAAGACTATCCTGACGGAATCAAAGGTCTCGGCAAACTGATTGTCAACAAACCATTGCCAACACTCGTAAAATTCGGAATGGGAGAATCCGACCAAACCGTTCAACAACATGATTCCATCATCGAATATGGATACTCATGGGGAAATGCTGATTCTATCAACATATCATGGAACAATGAAGTCCCTGACGGTATTTGCACAGAAATCGACACTGCCAACAGAACCATCAGATTCTATGGCGTTGCAACTACTCCTGGCTTGTATCGTTACACAATCACAACGCGAAGCTCCGCCAAAGAAGAAGTAACGAAAAATGGCTCCTTCTATGTCGAAGAGACCGAGCACAACCCTATCATCACATCTACAGAAAACAAATCAATCTGCATTCTTGCAGAAAAAAATCATATAGACATCATCATCAATAGTGACGTAAAAGAGAACTGCCACTTTATGATTGTCGACATGGAGGCTCGTACCAAAGCCGATTTCTATCAAACGATAGAACCAGGAAACAATAAAATAGAAAAGAAAGTCAACCAATTGACTACTGGAACTTATTTGTTACAAATAAGAGGAAAAAGCAAACCAAAAACATGCAAGTTTGTTGTCAAATAAGGCAACCTGCATTGCTTATGTTTTTTTGAAACCATAAAATTTTAACTTTCTAATTACTTCAAAAGAATGAGGACCATAACAAGGCTAATTGTTACGCTATTATTATGCATGCCATTTCAAGTTTATTCTGACGACCTTCCTTCTTTCCCTGGTGCGGAAGGATATGGAATGTACACCACTGGAGGTCGTGGCGGCAAAGTTTATCATGTCACTTCCCTATCGGATGACGGTAGTGTAGGAACACTGCGTCATGCAGTTAATCAATCTGGTCCAAGAACCATCGTCTTCGATGTTTCCGGCATCATCGAACTACAGAAAAGATTATCCATCACCAATGATAATATCACCATTGCGGGTCAAACGGCTCCAGGCGATGGAATCTGTATAAAAAACTATGATTTATATGTCAATGCCAACAATGTAATCATCCGCTTCATGCGTTTTCGAATGGGTACGGATGCTCCTGATGAGATCGATTCCAACGGAAACCCTTCTATTGATAGAGATGCCTCTTGGGGAAGAAGGAAGAAAAACATCATCCTCGACCACTGCTCTATGAGCTGGTGTACCGACGAATGTGCCTCCTTCTATGACAACGAGAACTTCACCATGCAATGGTGTTTGGTAGCAGAGAGTCTGAGAGGTTCATTCCATCCGAAAGGATATCATGGCTACGGAGGAATCTGGGGCGGAAGAGGCGCGACCTTCCATCACAACCTCGTAGCTCATCATGACAGCCGTACGCCTCGACTATGTGGAAGTCGCTATTCCAATCTGGCAGATCAAGAACGTGTAGATTTACGAAACAACGTCTTCTACAACTGGGGAAGCACTAACAGCGGATACGCAGGTGAAGGTGGTTCCTACAACTTCATCAACAACTATTACAAGGCGGGTCCTGCCACAAAATCATCCATTCAATATCGAATATTCCAACCTTGGGCAGACGATGGTAAAAACTCACAAGCACAAGGTGTCTATGGTCACTTCTACATCAGTGGAAACCACATGGAAGGGAAAGGTGACAACTGGGACTGGAACGGTATAGACATAGACAACAGCAACAACGGACAGATGAACCAACAAAGCATCCGATCCTATACAGAATACAGTGTAGCTCCCGTCACCACACAATCTGCCAAAGAGGCGTATCAAAAAGTGCTCCAATGGGCTGGAGCCTCCTACAAACGGGATGCTGTGGATGCCCGTATCTGTGAAGAGACCCGTAATGGTTCTTACACCTACACAGGTTCAGTATTAAAAGGAAAAGGTATCATCGACTCTCCTTCTGATGTGGGAGGATGTCCTACCTACGCCAGCGCTCCTGCGCAAACGGATAGCGATGGAGACGGAATGCCAGACAGCTGGGAAGAACGGAAAGGACTAGACAAGAACGACCCAAGCGACGGTTCTGCCATCGCTCCATCGGGTTATACTTACCTGGAGGTGTATATGAATTCAATCGTCAACGAGGTGATGGGTATTCAGTCAAATGATGACGATGACATTATCGCCGCAACAAAAGCACCTTTCGATTTTGTTGTAGGTGTGGATGGCAACTTTGCAGATGCCAAAAGAGCCGCCGAGGCAAGTCAAAGCGAACGATTCATCATATTCTTCCCTGACGGAGAATATAACATAGGATCCTTGACCGGCGACGGCAACCAGATGACAACATGGACCAAAAGCTCCGTTTCCTTTATCGGACAAAGCATGGACAATGTGGTTCTATACAACACCTGTTCGCAAGAGGCTATCGGCACGACAGCAACTTTGTACTTGTCAAAAGCCAACAACATGTACTTACAGGACATCACATTACAGAATAGGTCTTATAACAACCCTAATGCTAGTGCCAACCGTTGGATTGTGAGATTCATGGAACAGTGGATTTCATCTGTGGAAGTGGCGACATCTTTTTCAACCGCTGTCTTCTCTATCTGGAGAACCGACAAAACAACTGCATCACAGCACCTGCCACCACGACATCTTGGGGGTATGTATTTAAAGATTGTACCATCGACGGATACTCCTCTTGCAACGGCAATTATCGATTAGGACGCTCTTGGAACAAATCTCCTCGCTGTGTCTATATCAACACAAAAATGAACATTCAACCAACCGCTGCTGGATGGGGCGATCCTATGAATGTTGTGCCTGCCCTATTCGCAGAATACAATAGTGTTGATGGGAATGGCAATCCTATCAACCTCAGCAACCGTCGCAGTTCCTATACAAAAGACAATCAGACAGTCTATATCAACCCTGTCCTCTCTGCATCAGAAGCTGAAAAATATACAATAGCGAACGTGCTGGGAGGTTCTGACAATTGGCAACCAGACCAATTAGCACAACAGGTACAAACGCCTAAGATAAGCGTTAACAACGGTATATTATCATGGAGCGACAATCCTTCCGCACGTTGCTACGCTATCTTCAAAAACAATGTTTACGTCGGAAACACAACAGGAACGCAATACACCATTCCTGCCGGCACCTCCTCTACTGACGAATTCACCATTCGCGCTGCTAATTCAATGGGTGGGCTAAGCAGCATATCCAACGCAGTCACTTCTGATGGAGGTTCCTTCTCCACAACAGAATCATTCATATTCCACTATGACAACGGTTCACTCTCACAAGATAATGGATATACAGGCGACAATCACTGGACCTGCACCACATCGGGAGCAACAGACTATAGTTGGGCCATCACCGGCAGAACCGACAAGAGTATTTTGAACGGACAGGACATCACCTACCAAGGCAGAACATACACCACCTACAAAAACTCCAATGGAGCTACCAACACCTTCTACTTGCCGAAAAACAAGAAGGCAAAGAAGATCACCCTAATCGGATACAGTAACGACGAATCTACAGCAGGTTACCTGACAGAGATAAACGGCAAGAATGTCTCCTATCCATTTAATGCTAAGGTGAGCGATAGTAACTTCCAAAACAATCCGACAATTGTCTCTTACACATTCGAAGATGAGGTGTGTGATCAGTTCACCTTCACCTTCTCAACCAAGCAAATCTGTTTCATCATTGCGTTGGAAACAGAAGATTGCGAGTGCAATAATTCTTCCGTAGATTGTATGCTCATAACAAACGACAAGGAGAACGATCCACATCCTATCTATGACATATATGGAAGAATCGTAACCACACCTATCAACGGGCATATATACATTCAAAACGGGAACAAAAGAATTCAGGTAGATAAATAAAAACACCTGCAATAAATGATGAAGATTCCAGACACAAACACTTATAATTTTAATGAGCTGCACCACGGATTACGTTCGTGGTGCGTAAGTCTCCTTTTCCTACTGACAACGCAGGTGGCACAAACGGCCGATTGGTATGCTAAAGATAATTGTTTTGGCGGACACGATCCATCCATCGTCCGTTATGAAGACGGATACGCATTGATGGTCACCAATAACATGCTGACACTTTACACTTCTGAAGATGCAATCAATTGGAATGCACTAGGCAGAACATTATCCAGCATACCCAATTGGCTCAAAACCGTCACCAACAATCAGATAGAAGACATCTGGGCTCCCGACCTAAATTATTTCGGCAATCAGTTTCGTGTATATTACACAGGGTCTGCATTTGGCAAAAACACCTCTGGTATCGGTCTCATGTCAAACGATCAGCCAACAAAGGATGGGTGGACAGATATGGGCGAAGTGGTACACAGTGGCAGTGGCAACAACTACAATGCCATTGATGCAGATGTGGTGAAAGACGTAAACAATCTTTACTGGATGGTGTTTGGTTCATGGTGGGATGGCATTCGCATGATTCGTTTGAATGAATCAACTGGCAAGCAATCATCTTCCGACAATACGGTTTATCGGTTAGCCTCACGAAATGGTTCGGGCATCGAAGGACCCAGTCTGATTGAACATAACGGTCAATACTTTCTATTCACCGCATGGGATGTATGCTGTAAGATGGGAAGTGAATTGAGTCAGAACACCTACAAAACAGCCATGGGGCGATCCGACAACATCACCGGTCCATACGTAGACAGAAGCGGGAAGGAACTAACCAACGGAGGTGGCACTATTCTAATGGAGCGATACGGACACTATTATGGTCCCGGAGGAGGCGAAGCCTTCAAAGACCTAAATCGTATCCGTTTTGTTCATCACTATTACAATTCAAAATCAAACGGAGCACCCACCCTTCATGTACGTGATTTAGTTTTCACGGAAGACAATTGGCCTGAGATGGGACAACCCTTTTTAGGTCGATACCTCAGTGCCGAGGCAGAACATGGCATTCTCACACGAGGGGTAAGTGGTGACTTAGTCATTACAGAGAGTAACACTTCGTCCAACGGAGAATATGTTGCCTATATCAACACATCCAAAAGCTCCATTCGTTTACCCATCAACATCATGCAAGAGGGAGATTATCTACTCCGATACCGATATGCAAACGGAGGCGAAGACGCAACCCATAACATCAGCATCAATGGAGAAAACAAAGAGATTGAACTTCCCTCAACAGGAGCATGGGGAACCTTCCCTGAGAATTCCTTCATATACATCCCTGCGCACCTCAAACGAGGAGGCAACATCATTGAAGTACGCGTAGGTAAGAACTTCTCCGAATTGGACCGTATCGATTTCTTACGAATCATACGCGATTCACTACCAGGCAACGGTTTCGATAATGGTATGCGCATCCGTCTAAATGAAAAAGATGAACTTTGCATGAAAGCGGGAGGATGGGCACTCTTTGAAAACGTAATCACAGACAGCATCGTCTCTTCCGACATCTCCGTCGTCGTAAAAAATGCGAATGGAGGCAAGTTGGACATCCGTTCAGGAAGTAAAAACGGAACCATTCTGTATAGTTGCGACCTACCAAAATCAGGAGATGAATGGATTGAAGTAGAATGTACCCCCCTAAGTGTACTGAGTGGTATCCAAGACCTCTATATCACCGTCAGCGACAATACCGATGAATTGATCCTACGAAACATCAAATTTGGCAAAGGAACATCCACTCAACTGCAAGAGAGTACATCAGAAGAGATTGTCAAAGCCTATTACGATCAAAAGAAGCAACGTGTTGATTTAGGAAAATCCTGTCAATGGACACTCTATGACATCCAAGGCTATGTCATTTCTAACGGAAATGGGCAATACATCGAGATGAGAAGAGAAAGAAATGGTGTATATATCGTCAAATTCTGCAATGAAGTGTTGAAAATAACCCATTGTCAACCATAAATTCAAGAAAAGAATAAAACCATAGTATTCAAACGCTTATAAAGAAAAGAGAGGAATATTCAGGTTTTTCATCCATTCAGATTACGCAATAAACTAAAAAAAGAGGCGAAAACATTTGGATTATAGAAAATAAAGCACTACATTTGCAACGCTTTTGAAAACAAGGCAAAAATGCTTCTTTAGCTCAGTCGGTTAGAGCATCTGACTGTTAATCAGGGGGTCCTTGGTTCAAGTCCAAGAAGGAGCGCAAAGCCACACTAAAATGTGTGGCTTTTTTTTCATTGGGGATTACTCCCCACAATAGAGCTTTCAGTTTTTCCTCTAAATAACTAAAAACAATGGCACGAACATCAGAAGAATTAGCAGGAGTAACCCTGTTAGGAGAGAGTAAAACCGTATACTCATCCACCTACAATCCCGATTTATTAGAAACATTTATCAACAAGCATCAGGAGTTAGACTATTTGGTGACGCTCAATTGTCCTGAGTTCACAAGTCTATGTCCCAAGACAGGGCAACCCGATTTTGCCAAAATCATCATCAACTACATACCGAACGAAAGGATGGTAGAGAGCAAGTCGCTCAAGCTATATCTTTTCGGGTTCCGCAACCATGGTGATTTTCATGAGGATTGCATCAACATCATCATGAAAGATCTAATTCATCTGATGGAGCCTAGATACATTGAGGTTTACGGTATCTTCACACCAAGAGGAGGTATCTCCATCTACCCTTTTGCCAACTACGCAGACGCCAATCACCAAGAGTTGAAAGCGCAACGCATAGCAGCACAAATGAACAAATCTTATTAATCCACCCAATATGAAAGATTGTATCATTATCTTGTCCGGAGGGATGGACAGCACCACTCTGCTCTATGAGTATCAAGATCGCATACTGAAGGCTATCTCCTTTCACTATGGAAGCAACCATAACGATAAAGAGATACCGCTTGCTGAGTATCATTGTCAGAAACTAGGCATTCCTCATCATACCATTCGTTTGGATTTCATAAAAGAATATCTACACAGTTCCCTTATAGAAGGTGACGATGCCATTCCTGAAGGAAATTACGACGAAGAGAACATGAAATCGACCGTTGTTCCTTTCAGAAACGGAATTATGCTCTCCATTGCCACAGGCATTGCAGAGGATGTGAAAGCCAAATATGTCATGATGGCTAACCATGGCGGGGATCACACCATCTATCCCGACTGCACACCAAGTTTTGTAGAGAACATGAGCAAGGCTATGTCTGCAGGAACATATCAAAACATCACGCTTTTGGCTCCCTACACGAATCTCACCAAAGCAGATATTGCCAGACGTGGTGCGCAACTCGGCATCGACTACTCTCAAACATGGAGTTGCTACCGCGGAGGAGAGATTCATTGCGGGAAGTGCGGAACTTGCAGAGAGCGAAAAGAAGCACTTCAATTAGCTGGCATCAAAGACAATACACCTTATCAACACTAAAGAGACATGTATTATATAGAGAAAAAAGTAGAGATCTCTGCTGCTCATTATTTAGAGCTGGACTATCCAAGCAAATGTAAAACACTGCATGGTCACAACTGGGTCATCACCATTTATTGCAAATCCAAAGAGTTAAACAAGAATGGTATGGTCACAGACTTCACCCACATCAAAGAGATGATCAAGCAGAAACTGGATCA
>CACZUS010000094.1 GCA_902784425.1 uncultured Bacteroidales bacterium | reverse complement strand
ATAGTTTTGTTTGGTAATTACTACACAGTATGGGAAGTTAATATTGCTAAACGTAGCAGTAGAGCAATTCTTACATGTTTGAACATACGTTTCTCCGTAATCCAAAATACTACACAATGCGATGCAACATTCGCTCACACCAGCTCTCACCTCCACAGAAGTTCCATCCTGAATGATCTCTGGATCGAAACATGCAGGAACCTCAGTATACATTCTCATGGATGGGTCTCCAAAATAATGGAAAATTTTATAGGTATACTGGTGATTATAACCCATTTGAGTCATTTTTAGGAGCCCTTCATTCAATACATGTCCCATTTCATATACCGGCGTGTTACCACTGGTTGTAATATTATGTCCATTAGAACCAAATGTGCCTTGAATTCCCGGAGTAGGGTAAATCGTATTAAACATTCCCAAGGTTAAGGCATCATTTTTGCCACTATAACTTATACAAGAAGCTGCTATTACACCTACTGCTCCACCATTGTTTTTTCGTATAAACGCTTCTGCAAAACAACAATTATCCAGATAGGATCCTGTCAAGCAATTCATACTAAAAATAATCGGCAGTTTGTTTCCATTAGACAAATTGTTGATATCCGTGATATCATAAGCAGGATTTTCCCATCCATCTACGAGTCCGTGATCGCGATGCAACAAATAAAATCTTCCGTCATTTAATTCGTTTGTGATATCAGTGTTAGAACCCGTCCAAACATTGGAATATCCGCTTAATTCATTAGGAAGCAAGGCTCCATTCGAGTACGAATCATTGTTGTATTGAGTCGGAGCCGGAGAATAATTTTCTGCATAATAAACACGATTCACGGTCTTCCCCCAGCCCATCATATAATTTCTCACCTCTTCTGAAGTAAGGACAAAACGACGATCTTCGTAACCGTCAGACACTGGTATGTCTCTATCTCCATTGTCTTGGAAATAAGCACAATGGAGTGCTGTATTATAAAACTTAGAATTGGATATAGGGTTTCTCTCATAATTGATGATTTTGTCAACCACTACGTTTGCCTCAGAAAGGGTTGAAACAGAGATTCTTCCCTTTGCCATATCTGGAGTGTAATCTGATGCTCCATCCATACATACGTATGACAAATCTGTAGAATAGGTATATGTCTTTTTAGTTCCCGTTTGTCTGTAGCGCTCACCAGGAACATCTGCATAATCACCCACAATCAGCAAGTATTCTGGTTTCTGCGTTTGACTATTATAAACATCAGCTATTGCTTTTTTCACCACAGATGAATCCTGCCAACTACTGCGACTCAACACCTTACACTTGAATCCCTGCATCGTTTTCCACTTTTTAAACTTGTTCACAGCGGATGTGTATTTGGATGTAGTCACTATAATATACTCTGCTTCCGTCTTGGTCTTAGGACTTCCTGCTCTTAAAACGGCATTACTCTCATAATCTGTGACCTTATCTGGGTTAGAAGAAACATTCCTTAATGAGTTGAGCGATTGTGGTGCTGCTTTCTTGACACTACTTGCTTCTTTTGACGAAACTCTATATGTAATCGATTTGTAACATCTCACTCGCTTGGTCACCGGATTGTATTGGACAGGGAAAAGATTGACAATCGCAAACGGAACACCACGATACTTCTGTATATCCTCCACTAATGCCGCGTTTTTGGGATAGTAGGAATTAGTTGTATATACAGACGAAAAGGTAAGTTGATGGTATGAATCATCCGACTGAATATCGTCCCCTTTGGATGGAATAATGTTAAATCCATCATACTCAACATAATCTGATTTAATCACAGACAAATTAGCATTCTCTCCATTCAATGTCAATATATCAGAAAGTACGGGAACACGAGGATTTCCCTCGATTTCATAAACTGCCACGCCTTTGAGAAAAATCCAATCGAATTCTCGAGAGGACTCCTCTATCTTGGCCACGTTCTCTTTTTGTAACTCAATCATATGAAGTGTCAACTCCTCAATTTTCTCCAATAACAGATTACTCATCTGTGCTACACTCATACCATTCTCTGCCATCTCTTCAGCGGAAGGAACTCCTGGAAGGTGCTTGTTCTCCTTTACATAAGCCTCCACTTCGGATAAGTCTTGCAAATTGTAGTTTTCATCAAACACATAATCTGCTGCATTGTTCATGTCTACAGTGATATCGCTTGTTCGAATGGTTTCCGTCTTAATATCCTCAGTTTTAATTTGGGTTACATTCAATTCATTCTTACAGTTGATCTTTCCCTCTACATTTAATTCAGAAGTATAAATCCAAAATGGTTTATATCCCATATATCCGTCTATGGTCAATGAGAAACCTGTGTTTTTCTTATTGATGAAAAGTGTCGCATCATTGGGTGTTCCATAGCTGGTACTGCTATATAAATGCAAACTATGAGCTACAGCATTTCCATATCTATCTACTTTGAATTTTACATTGTAGGGTGATACATTTTGATCATAACAATTTATGAAATCGTTGTAAACATAACTGCTGCTACCACTTGGCTTAAAATAATTCATTGACAAATAATGCATGTTTGCAACTCCTGTTGTGTTACTTTCGGTAATTGTTTTCTGTGCCAAAACGTTAAATGACATACCAGCGACAAAGAGAGCCGCCATTAGAACTTTCTTTTTCATTTTTCTTAGATTTAATTTGTTAATAAGTAAAACTTTTTGTTATCAATAACATTATTGTGCTTTCATGTTTGATATAATGTATTGACGATGTAACTATATAGTTGAAATTTCTGCATGCAATATAAATATTACAATAATCGTGCCAATATTTTAATAATTGTATACTTGTTTTAACAAAAATTATATGTTTTTGTGGCTTTATGCTCTGTTTTGTGGGTTGTCTATATGGAAAAAAATGGTGTCGCTAGATGCGGCACCATTTCTAATTTCAGTAAAGATTATTTTATTTCTTCTTAATCACGAATTTTCCATTTTCGTCCTTCTCCCAGATCTTAAAGGCAACATTTTTGTGCTCTGCTGGTTTATTGTCTACCCATTGGTTGAGTGTGCTTAGCGTGTTGCTATCGATAGCGGTTCCACGTTCATCCGTTAGAGTAGGGTTGACGTTGGCATCGTAGAAGATGTTTTTGGTGGTTAATGTGACGCGTGTTTTGTGATCGAATGGGTCTATTTCATAGAAACCTCCAATTACTGCATTTGTAGTCTCTCCTCCTTGCACCACACCATAGTTCACGCAATTCTCCATATATGCGTCGTCGGGATTGTCATAACTGAATTCCAAACTTGTATAGTAGCCTCTATCAAGTTTACCGACAACTCCACCAATGTCGCGCGATCCTGTTATTGCTCCGTAATTGACGCTATTGTATAATTTGCCGGCAACCAATCCTGTGATTCCTCCAGCACCCGAATTGACAGTTACCTCTCCGTAGTTCTCCAAATTAAATAGGATTGCTTTCGTTCCGCACATAGCAACGATTCCTCCTGCTATATCAACCGCTTCGATTTTACCATAATTCTTGCACGACATAATGTGTTTCATCACCAATCCAGCAATTCCACCGACTTCATAGTTACCCTTTATGTCTGCATAGTTCTCACATCCAGAGATAGCATTGTATGTACTAGCTGCTATACCTCCGACTTCTCTGTTTCCTACAATTTTACCTGATACGGCGCAGATCGTAATGGTTCCATCATTTATACCTGCGATTCCTCCAACATCATGTATATTAGGTGTTTGGATAGATACATTCTTTAGAATGACTCCTGTGATGGTTCCATTATCTCCCACGTATGAAAATAAGCCTAATGGATATGAATAATTTATGTCTTCATCGGTTAGATCAAATACCTTTTTGATGTGTTCCTCGGTAATGGTCAATCCCGTGATGGTGTGTTTATTTCCTTTGAAATAACCTTCATAATGTTTATGATAATCGGCTGCTATGGGTGTCCACAACCTTCCTGTCAGGTCGATGTCTGCCACTAGCTCTGCATCTAGTTTGGTCTCGCCGTTTTTTACTCTTTGTGCGAAGTCAAACAACTCATCTGCGTTAGAGATGGATACTACCTCTTTTTGAGGATCATTTTTTTGTTCGTCAATCGGATCGTCGTCAGAGCACGCAAAGAGTACCGACGAACACATGGCTACTAAAAAAATCTTTTGAATGGTCTTGAATTTCATGTCTCTTGGTATTATTTTAATTTTTTGTAATCACTAATTTTCCATTTTCATCCACACGCCAGATTTTAAAGTCCTCATTTTTGTCAACTGGTGTTTTTTGAGAAACCCATCGGTTGAGTGTGCTTAACGTGTTTTCATCTATTGCTGAGGCATTTTCATCTGTTGCGTCATGATTTATATTGGCATCGTAGAAGCAATTTTCGATGGATGCGGTAAGTTTGATTCTATCCCACAAATCTGTGGTATATATGTGACCGATTATAGCATGTGCCTCTTTCGTTCCTTCTACTATTCCTAGGTTTACACAGTTTTCTATATAGGCGTCAACTATTTCATCATCTTTAAATTCTAAAAAGATATAGGTGCCTTCCGTAACTCCTCCAACAATACCTCCAATATTCCAATATCCCGATATTTTCCCGTAGTTGACGCAGTTGTAAATTTTGCATGCTGCCCTTCCAACGATTCCGCCAACTAAGGTTTCTCTGTTCGTTTCTTCTGATGACACATCTCCGTAGTTTTCCAAATTGAATAGAATGGAGTTTTTACCAGACGTTCCTATGATACCACCAACATAAATGTGCCCCTCTATCTTGCCATAATTTTTACATGATATTACATGGCTTGACGTCAGTCCGACTATTCCTCCAACTCCTCCTGATTCCACGCTATAGCTTTTTACATCGGCGTTATTGATACAATTGGAGATTGGTTTCGAAGTTAGACCTGCGATACCTCCAACATCACCCAAAGCTTCAATAGAACCAGAAACGGTGCAGTTCGTAATCTCACCCTCTGAATTTCCCGCTATTCCTCCTATTGAATAATAATTAGGTAATAGGATAGAAACATCCTTTAATTTAACGTTCATTACTTTTCCGCCAGAGCCGATTCTTCCGAATAAACCAGCTGAATAGAAATTCCCATATTCATATATTTTATTCTGTTCAGTGATGGTTAGTCCAGTGATAATATGTCCGTTCCCCTGAAAAACACCTAAATATCGATTTGAACCTTTGTATCCGATTGGAATCCATTCATTGCCCGAGATGTCAATGTCTGCTGTTAATTCTGCATTTAACTCATTTTCCCCGTCGTTCACTCGCGAGGCAAAACGATATAAATCGTCTGCGGTAGCGATAGAAAATAGTTCTTTCTTTTCCTCTTTGCCATTGGTGTCATCATCCAATTCGTCTACATAACAAGAAAAAAGCGCTGATGAGCACAGTGTTACGAATAAAAAGTTTTGAATTGTTTTGAGCGTCATTTCTTTTAATGTCGTTTGTGTGGTTCTGAATCTTTCCCTTCACAATAATCGGCAGAACCATTTTGACCAATTGATTGTGTTTATTATCATTGGACAAATTTAAGAATCTATTGGGTCGTTGCCAAATAGATTCGTCTATTGTTTTGATGTCTCTGTCGATATGAAAAGGTGGAACGAAAGAGTGGGGGATTTTAGTCTTATTTCTTTGTCACCTTACGACTATATGTCAACTTGCCATTGTCATATATACTTAGGACGTATACTCCGTTTGCCAAATGATTGGTGGAGAGTATACAAACGCCTTCTTTGTTAGTCTGTGACTTTACCACTGTCGTACCCATTAAATCAGCCAAAACGACCTGCATTGGATGATTTGCATTGGAACAACTCACCTTCAACTGTGATTCAAATGGTACGGGATAAATAACAAAATCGGTACGAACACTCTGTAATAGATTTACGTTGGAAGATTCGTCGCGTTGTAATTGCCAATGAACAGAATGTGAATGAATGGTGGCATGATTATCTATGCGAATGAGACTCGTTGTATCTTCTACCATTGCCACCAACTCATTGTTTCCTTCTGCCAATATGCTATCATTTATGCTGATCGTGTCTTGTTGATTGTCAAGTGTTTCGCCATTCAGCATCCATGTCACTTCAAGAGTATTCGGATTCGGCTTGATTAGGTTGAGTTTGAATGTCATATCTGAATTATTCCCAATTCGTAACTCTTTTTCGTCGGGTTCGTAACTATCAATCGGGTTCACATGCTTGTGAATTGCTTCGACGATGGCCTGACGACATACTGCACAATAGTCACGATAGAGGTATTGCATCCTACAAGCCTGATGCGGTCGATACCAAGAATCATTTTCAGGGAAAGGGTAGACGTCGATATCTTCGGAACCTACCCAATTTTTCCATTTTACAGATTCTCTGTCGGAGACTTGTGTCATGTTGGGTCTCTCTGATTGATACCCATCCAACCAGTATTCGTCCGCTAAATTTGCAAATCCGTGTCCTACTTCATGATAGAAAATCTCTATAGATTGAGTTGCTTTCGAGAATGTCATAAGTGCCGTACTGCCAGCACCTCCATACTTTTCATCGTTCACAATCATCACAACCACATCGTATTGAGGGAAATTATCAGTCAACACCTTTCTTGTGGCTGTTAACGACTTGGGATAGAGTAAACGGTCGATGTTATTATAACCATAGGTTGTTCCATAGAAATTGTTGACAGGTGAATCTGACGTATGGGTGGCTCCTCTTTCCTCAGATGGCGTTTTAATCATGAATACATTGAAGTAATTTTCATAATATTTCCATGGAGAAATCGAAAAGAACTTTTCTGTGGCATTTCGAGCATCTTCAGCAAATACGTCCATCTCTGAATCTAGATAACCATCACCTAAAAAGACAAGATTGATGTATTTGTCCAAACTGCCCATATACTTAATCGTGTCAACGGGATATGTTTGTGCTGATGCCAACCCTGTTAACATTAACACTATTGAAAGTAATTGAATCTTTTTCATATTCATTGATATTGCTTTGAAAGAGAATAAAATACATTGATAGAACTCACTTTACAATTGCACTGTGAGCAATACCTGTGTTTTATATCTAAATTCTATTTTAGTCACTTCTCTTGTCAATGGTATTCGAACGAAAAAATCTGCTTCTTTTTGTGTTATCTCTTTAGAATGGAGTTTTCCATCTTCATCGGCATATTCCCATCTCTTACGTAATGGATTCTCCAAACCATATATGGCGATATTCTCCTTCTTAGTTCCACGCAACACATAATTGAACCCTTCCGTTGGATTCAGATCATATTCGTTCGAAAACTGTTTAACGCTTCCTTCCTTTTTTTGCATGCTTAAAAGCTGCATCGAATATTCATTCGAAATAGAGTCGTAACGAACAATGCCTTCTACAAAGACCATTTTGGGTGACTCATCTGCAGAAAGAGTGCCAGATGATGGTGCTACATCGCTTTTAACTCCACACGAATCAGCCATTATGAGGACAATAATGCACCATACTGTTGATATAATATGGTTTTTCATTTTATAGAACCCTCCATATAATTCTATTACTTACTCTTTTGCAAATATATACAAATTTTTTATGAAATCTTCATTTTTTGTTTGTGGGAAAACATTGTGGAGATGCAAGGACGAGAGACGCACGGCCGTGCGTCTCTACGGTGACTGACAAGCAATAAAACATCGTAATAGATTTTTGTCTGTATATATAATAAAAATTAATAATAATCAAGAAATTGAATAGGGTGGAATTTATGTGAGAGAAATGACACAATAAAATTGTAATTAATTTATCTTTGGAGGGTTGTCATTGATGAACAACTATTTTTAAATTTAGGCGGGTTCTATAAATTTAAATTATTTTGATTTTTGGAACTCTCCATTATAGAACTCAATAAAAAATCAATCAGAATGAAACAGAAATTTTTTTATGTTATTTTATCGTCCTTGTTATTAGTTAGTTGCGGGGCTTTTCATAAAGAGGAGAGTATCGAATACATTTCAAGTATCATAAATGAAAAGTATGATGCAGTAATAGAGAAAACAGACGAATCACTTCTTCAGCGTATGGGTAGAGACTCTTTTATTACCCAAATGGGATATCTTCGTGATTCTATCCGTAATAATATTAAGGGAGAGATTGAATATAAATTTGCTGGAGGTCATAAAGAGTATTCAAATGATAACGGGAAAGAAATCTACTTTGATTATTCAACGATAATAGTCTCTGACAATGAGAAATATATGGCAGTCACCCTCTCTTATAATCGTGAGGGAAAGGTGATTGATTTATACACGGGAACTGCTGAAGAATGTTCCTCTACGTCAGTATTTTGGATTGCTTGGATATTACTGATTGCATTTGTTGTTTTGATTATTGTTTTAAAGAAAAGATATGAGAGAAAAGGAACTCTCATTAAGAAACCTAAGAACAACTCTCTATAACAACGCGTACCCACCACTCATCTTTGTTTGTTTCGCAACTACGGCGGAGCAAGAAGGGTGGTGGGTACTGTGATGTCTATTGTTTTGGAATATTTGTCGATATGAAAGGAGGAACGAAAGAGTGGGGGATTTTAGTCTTTTCTTATGACCGGGCGGATGGTTTGTCCGGTATAACGTAAATTGATTATGCCTAATTTTTTTTCCTCTGGACTTCCTTGAAATGTTGTTGAATAGAATGGTGAGTCGTTATCACTAATATTAGCACACCAATAGCTGCATATTTCGTCAACTTTAGTGAGTTTATAACTGTTGAAACCTCCTGCAGGAAGGAAAATCGAATTGGTGTTTCCTTCTGCTTTGCTTGATATGATAAAACCATTTACGCCATTCTCGTTAGTCCACACCCAGTTACAACAATCAATGAGTTCCTTAAACTCTTTTTCTGTTGGTATTCTCCATTCGTCACCCCAATTCACAGAGGCTGCATCATAGTCATAAGTGAGATTACCGCAAGAGTCTATAATTCCAAACGATAATAGTGTGCCCTCATGATAATCATATTCGTATGAACTCTCACTCCAGGCGTACATATCTTTTTCGGTTACCTCTCCCCATGAAAAGTAATAACCATAGTCTTCTGGTCTTTCTGCACCTACATTCATGGTGGCCCATTTTAGTCCGCTCGGTAAACCAAGATCCACATACTCATGGAAAATCACTGGTTCTTCCTCTTCTATCTCTTCCTCATCACATGCTGTTAATCCGATACTAAAGAAGAGGAATGCTAACAACCCAATAAAAACGCTATATTGTTTCATATTCTGATTTTTAAAATTCACACAATGTAAAATATACTATTCAGAAAAAGCCTTTTCCTGATGACACAAATATAACAAAAAATCATACAACTCAATTTTAATGCCATTTTATATCCTAAAAAATGGTAACTTTCTCCCCAATTTAGATACAGACTTTTTGCTTTGAAACTAATACTTTTGTTCTTAGGATTTAAAAACTATAAGATGAAAAGATTTGTATTTATCAGTGCATGCATGGCTCTATTGGCTGGCTGCTCTCAACAAAAGCAAGAAATAACAATGGATAATCAGAAGCAAAAATTGTCTCTCACGCAGGAATGGGATAAGGTTTTTCCTTTAAGTGACAAGGTGAATCATTCTAAAATCACGTTTCACAACCGCTACGGCATAAAGCTGGCTGCTGATTTGTACGTGCCTAAAAATGCCGAAGGGAAAATGGCGGCAATCGCTGTCTCTGGTCCGTTCGGAGCTGTAAAGGAGCAGACAAGCGGACTCTATGCGCAGCACATGGCGGAGCGTGGATTCCTCACCCTTGCGTTCGACCCTTCGTTTACGGGTGAATCGGGTGGCGAACCTCGCCGTATGGCTTCGCCCGATATCAACACGGAGGATTTCTTGGCGGCCGTCGATTATCTCTCAACTCGTGAAGATGTTGATGCTGAACGCATTGGAATCATAGGTGTTTGTGGATGGGGCGGTATGGCAGTGAACGCCGCCGCTATCGATCCAAGAATCAAAGCAACCGTGGCTTCTACCATGTATGACATGAGCAAGGTGAACGCGGAGGGCTACTTCGCGAGTGAAAACACGCCGGAACAACGTATGGAGAAACGTAAGGCTATTGCCATGCAACGTACAGAGGATTATCGCACAGGTGGTTACAAGCGAGCTGGTGGCGTGATCGACCCTCTTCCAGACGATGCGCCATGGTTCGTGAAGGATTACTATGATTATTACAAAACGCCACGTGGCTACCATAAACGTAGCGGCAATTCCAACGACGGATGGAATGTGATCGGTTGCCAATCCTTCCTGAACCAACCTCTTCTTTGTTATGCGAACGAAATCAACACACCGGTGCTTTTGATCCACGGCGAAAAGGCTCACAGTCGATACTTCAGCGAATATGCCTTCGAGAAAATGACGGGTAAACAATGCGACGGCAAAAGCATGATAGAGGGCAATAAGGAAATCATGATTATTCCCGATGCTGTCCATACCGATCTCTACGATGACAAAAACGGAAAGATACCGTACGATAAAATCGAGACGTTTTTCAAGGAGAATTTGAAATGAAACGGATGGATAGGAATATATTAAATTTATACAGCAAAAAACATGAAGGT
>CACZUS010000093.1 GCA_902784425.1 uncultured Bacteroidales bacterium | reverse complement strand
GCCAAAAGTCGCAACCGTCTGCGCGACACCATCAAAGCCAACTTTGACGCAAAGTATAAGAAAGAATGGCATAACGACTATAACATCATCATCACTTCCGATGTGTTGGCTGAGGGCGTCAACCTGCATCGGGCCAATGTGATTGTCAACTACGACAGCCCGTGGAACGCCACACGTCTGATGCAACGCATCGGCCGTGTGAACCGTATCGGCTCCACCGCCAACGCGATTCACAACTATATGTTCTATCCTTCCGACCCAGGTGATGCCATCATCAGCCTGAAGAAAAACTCCCTCATCAAGTTGCAGAGTTTCCATTCCGCCCTTGGCGAGGACACCAGAATCTATTCACATGATGAAATGGTGCATGAGTTCAAACTCTTCAATGCTGATGTCCGCGACGAAACCGACCGCAGCCTGGAACTGTTGAGCGAAGTACGTGCACTTCACGACACCAATTCCGCACTATACCGTAAAATCAAGCAGTTGCCTCCAAAGAGTCGTTGTGCCCGTATCTCTACACAAGCGGCCCCTTCTTCACACACGATTTCCTATTTGTCATCGCCTTATAAAAAGGCTTACTACCTCGTCGGCGACACCACCCGCGAACTCTCTTTCCTCGAAGCCGCCGACCTCTTCCATGCAGAACCAGATGAAAAAGCTGTACCCTTTGGAGATGGCTTGCAACTCCACTATGAGCAGGTTCAGAAAGCTTTGGCGCAAGAGCGAGGCTCAAGAAGAAAAGCTCAAAATCGGTAGCAAAGACAATGATGCCAAGAAAGCCGCCGCTTTCTTGCGCGAAATACGCCCCTTGTTCGATGATGATGGTCGCCATTCCGTTGACCGCTTGAAACAAATAGTGGAACGCGGAACCTACAATCAACTGGCCGATGCCTTGAACCGCATTTCAAAAAAGCAGAAGAAAGAGCCTTTGCCAACCATAAAAATACTGGAACAACTTGAAGAGTTGGACAAACGCTACAGCCAGCCAGAAACCTCAACTGCCACCAAGCAAGTGGCACTCACCACTGCCGACATCATTCTTTCTGAAACATTCATTTAACAGTCAACGATATGAACACCTCAACCATACGACAAATCTTCCAATCGAAGTTCGACTACCTGACCTACTGCAACGAAATCGTCCACAACGTTTTCGGTTGCAACGATATTTCTACCCGTCCCGAATTGCTTGATACCACAGCAGATGGCGACAACAGTTATTACATAGGTCGCCAAACCGATGCCGATGGTCGTGAACTCGGCTTTTTCTACACCCGTGTTGCCCAAGGCAGCGATGTGCGCCGCAAGCGTGTAGGGTTGCGCAAGATGATAGCCCCTTATCTGAAATACGATGTCGATGCCGCCATTGCTGTTTTTGACGATGAAAACCACTGGCGTTTATCGTACATCTGCGACATGAAGGAAGGTGTCACCAACGCAAAACGGTTCTCGTACATCTTAGGCGACGAGCAGGGGCAGTATAAGACACCTTTGGAGCGACTTGATACCATATACGCCAAAAGAGGAAGGTTCGTCTTAAACGACTTGCGCGAAGCTTTCTCCGTCGATGCACTCAGTGACGAGTTTTTCAAGGAATATCACGATCATTATGATGACATCGTGGCGGAATTGGCGCGACAAGGAAAGACGGGTGCCGTGTATCATGATTATGTGAAGAAACTGATGGGACGTATCGTCTTTCTGCATTTCCTGCAAAAGAAAGGCTGGCTTTGTGGCGATACCAACTTCATGCTCAACACCTTCAGCCAAAGCAACCGCAGGATTGACTATTTGGAAAGCGTGCTTGAGCCGCTTTTCTTTGGCATTCTCAACACCGAACCCGACAAACGCGAGCAGGTTTTCAGCAGGAATGGTTGGCAACAAAGTTTGGTGGAAAAGTGGGCAAGCATCCCTTACCTCAATGGAGGTCTGTTTGAACGTGATGAGGTTGACAACCTGAGTATTGTTCTGCCCGAATCCATCTTCAGCAATCTTTTCTCCTTCTTGGCTTCCTACAACTTCACCGTCGACGAGAACGACCCCGACGATGCCGAGATTGGTGTTGACCCCGAAATGTTGGGCAAGATTTTCGAGAGCCTTTTGGAAGACAACAAAGCCAAAGGTGCCTTCTACACACCCAAGGAGATTGTGCGCTATATGTGCAAGGAGTCGCTGATAGCCCATCTCGCATCCAAGCTGCCCGATGTTGCCGAAGGTGTTGTTCGTGCCTTTGTGGAAAGCCACGAGATGCAGCCTGAGTTGGAGCCTTACCGCGACACACTCTCAAAAGCCCTCCGTGAGGTGAAGATTTGCGACCCTGCCATTGGTTCAGGTGCATTCCCCATGGGCTTGCTGAATGAGTTGTGGCGTTGCCGCGAAGCTTTAGGGTCGCAAATGTCGCGCCTGCAACTGAAAAAGGAAATCATCGAGAGCAACATCTATGGTGTGGACATCGAGCGCGGCGCTATCGATATTGCCCGTCTGCGTTTCTGGTTGAGCATAGTTGTGGACAGCGATAAGGCGGAGCCGCTGCCGAACTTCGACTACAAGTTCATGCAGGGCAACAGCCTGATTGAGAGTTATGGCGGTTTCGACCTCAGTCGCATCGCGGGCAAGACTGTGGGCCGTCCATCTACCTCCACGCAACTGGTGATTGGTCTCGACAGCGACTTGAGCAGAAAGAACCTTCAAAAGTTGTTGCGCGAGTACTTCTCCGTCACCGACCACCAAAAGAAAGCCACAATGCGCCATGCCATCAACGCCGAGGTGAAGACCCTCATCCGCGAAAGCGTAGGCGGCACTCCGACCTTCCTCGCCAAGTTGGAGCAACTCGACCCCTCCGCCAACCAAGACTTCTTCCTTTGGCACACTTGGTTTAAGGACATTTTTGATAAAGGCGGGTTTGATATTGTTATTGGAAATCCGCCGTATTTCCAAGTTAAGAAAGGAATGGTAGATAAAAACAAATATCCAT
Source organism: uncultured Bacteroidales bacterium (assembly GCA_902784425.1). Classification (GTDB taxonomy): domain Bacteria; phylum Bacteroidota; class Bacteroidia; order Bacteroidales; family Paludibacteraceae; genus UBA1181. Next base: position 6,522 of record CACZUS010000093.1, on the reverse strand, counting down.
ATTCTGAAGGTAAAGACAAAGGAAAACAGAATGTATACAAATTATTTGTTGAACATTCTTATAATATCTTATCCACCAATGGAATATGTACCTTGATTACGCAGAGTTCTTTGATGTGTGACTCTTCATCGCAATATACTAGAGAGTTACTATTAAAGAAAACAACAATTTCGCAGGTCATTGAGTTCCCTAAAGTTGCACCACATCCAGAAGGGCAGTTGTTCAAAGGTGCGCTTGTGGCGACTTGTATATTATTATACAAAAAAACAATTCCAGCAAAAGATCATGTTTTCTATTTGTCAGCACATAACGATTTGACAACTTTGGAAAACTTTGATTTTGCGCAATTGTCTCAGCAGACACCTATTGAATTCTATCCGGAAGGATATTGCTTTCCTTTAATTCGCAGGCAGGACTTTCCCATTATCGAGAAGATGAATGATGGAACAATGTTCCTTGGCAAAATGATTCAGTCATCATCTCAAGGAGACTTCAATCTAACAAATGAGAGTTTTTGCTTCTCAACAAAACCAACGGATGTAAAAATGTATCGTGGTTGTCATGTACATAGATATTACATTGATAATGAAGTAGAAGAATATATATTAGGGGGATATAAAAATGACATTGTACAAAACAATATCAAGAATAGGTATATTGTATGCCAACAGATTTCAGGAATGACTGACAAACGGCGTTTTAATGTCGCAATAACCAAGCAAGACAAATGCCTTTTTGGCAATTCTGTAAACAAATTGGCTATTTGTAGAGACTATAATCCTTTCTATATTTTAGCAATCATTAATTCTCAAGTAATTGATTGGTATTTCCGAAAGACTAGTACTAACAATCATGTCAATATTTATGAATTGGAACAACTACCAATACCCAAAGCATCAATAGAGCAGCAAAATCCAATTGTCGAATTAATCAATAAAATAATGGAGAAAAAACAATCCAATTCTGCTGCTGACATTTCAATGCTTGAGCGAGAATTAGACAGATTGGTTTATAAACTCTATAATCTCACTGATGAAGAGATTGGGGTGATTGAGCAACTATAATGTACCTTGAAATTGAGAGCGTCGGCAACGAAAGCCCAGAGTGCAAATACGATAATAACAAATTACTAATCCTACCCACAAAGCTGTTTTATGTTTCACGCTAATTCAATATATTTGCAGTCTCTATTAACTAGGTACACTATAGGTAAAGATGATAAACTATATCATACCACAAATAATAAAATATCAAAACGTTGATGACTTGTTGGAGAACAACAGGGACCGTTCGTTATTTGACACAAAAAAACATCTGTCAATAGATGAATTGCTTCAAGATGACTTCGTTTGTGTTGTAGGCGATCCAGGCATTGGGAAAACCAGACTCGTTGATGAGATAAAAAACAAAATCTCTACAAGGTTACACCATTGCATTGCTTCAAAGATAAGATTTAAACCAATCCCAAAAGAAATTGATTATTGTATAATAGATGCTTTAGATGAGGTTGATGGGAATGCGTTTTATAGCACGTTACTCTTAATCAAACACTATAAGGAAGGCAATCCCAATGTCAAAGTATTGTTCACTTGCAGGAAACACTACGTGGCATCTTACGCAAATCATTTTGCCTCTTGCAAAGGATTAATCTTCATTGAATTGTGTAGATTAAGCAACAAAGATGTAATGGACATTGTTATTGTGTGCTCTGAAACAACAAGAACAAATGTTGCAAAAAGCACAAAACTAAAAGAGCTCTTGACAATCCCGAGATATTTAACATTTCTATTAGAACACGAAAAGCAAAAAGGTGGATGCTCAAATATCGGTGAACTATTTGAGTTCATTATTGGCAACTTAATACAAACTGCCATAAACAAGTATCAAGACAGTAGTAATCATCAAAAGAATACTAGACGCAAAAAGATTATAAATCGTCAAGACAGCATTAATAATGAAGGAAAAAGAATCCTTATACAAAGAGTTTTAGAGAAAGTTGCCTTCATCATGGAGATAAGTCGCAAAGACCAAATCTCAAAAGATGAGCTTTACACGATTCTTGATGAAGTAAAGGGGAACATGGCGCAGATGCTTGTGACGAACTTCGATCTACTTTATTTTGAGAGTCGCATACTGAAAGACACAAACGGGATTTTACAGTTTGAAAACACCGAGCTGCAGGAATATCTCGCAGCTAAGGAGTTGTGTCGACAAGATAACATAGAAAGTGTACTCTACGATGTCGCCGTACAAAAAGATTTAAAGCACATATATCCCAATTGGTATGATGTTATTCCTCACATATCATATACAAAAGATGAGATTCACACTTTTATCAATGTGATCGAACTCATCGTTTCATACGAGTCAAGCCTTGAGAATGATTCTTGTGAATCACTTTTGAGATATGTCGACCCTTCCGTCTGCACGCTTTACCAGAAAGAAAAGCTCTTCTCTGTATTACTTGAGCATTATCTACGCATGCCAGCATACATTGGATGGAAAAATCAAACCGTTAAACTGATGAAGAATTGCTATACCTCAAAGTGTAATAACATATTAATGCCACCTTTCGATCAGCTAAACAAGATACAATTGGCGAACATCTATGACATACTTAAAGAAATTAATGAAGAAGACCGTCTTGACGAAATAGTATCTAAGTATTGGATAAATGCTGCAATGGTTCTCATCCAAAATGAAAATGATGAAAAAAAACTGGCAGCCTTAAATCTATTGTATACTCTTAAGGACCAAGATGATCTTATTCAACTTTCAAAAAGCTACAACGACTTTTCTGAAGAAGTAAAAAAGAAATATCATGAAGTAACCGGCTATTTGAGGCTTACAGATAAGAATGTAGTAAATTGCTGGTTGGATGGATGCTATTCTCGTAATCCATACGCGATCAATGCAGTTTTATCCATAGAAGATGTTTCTGCAATTACTTATGCATATAACAGCATTATAGAGAACAATAGAATTCGGGAGTTCTTTGATCCACAAGGGGCATTGGCTGTTTTTTATGAATTGCATCTAAAGAAACAATTCAATATTGTCTGGAATGAAGGTGATGAAAGCAGAATGCTTATAGCAAAAGTTATTGCGAGCTATATAGTTAATTATTCATACACCACCCATGACGGAATTGATGCTAGTGTCAAACTAATATTGCTCGAAGAAAAGACCGGGAATGTGTTTGTTAGCTGTTTTAATAACAATGAGTGGGTTTTGGAGAATCTTTTCAGTCGCTTTGCTGCCGAACTCGTTGATGTAGAATTGTTATCCGCTTTAGATACATTATTGAATAAAACAACGACGAAAAAATGGTTGGTGAACCAGACACTCGCTTCTCTTGTTTACAAAATAAGGAATGATGAAGTCAAGAGAAGCTCTGTGTCTAGTTATTTAACTCGTTATGCCGAAACATTTGAAAGATGGGACAAGAATTCAGAAGAAGCAAAAAAGGAACAAGTAAATCCACAATTTATCAAGGCTTACGAGAGCCTTTCAAACCCTGACGTGTCAACAAATGAAAAATATGAAATAGCATTTAAGTTGTCTAAAAACCTAGATCTTATTCAGCAACAAGATCCTCGTCCTATTGTGGATGTTATTGAAAAGTTCTTTAATGTGATCGACTTGGACAAAATGATCTTGGAAAAGACAGGAGAGAATTCTTTTAGTTTGTCATTACCCTTGGTAAAAATACCTTACTTTGTAAGGGCATTGAATCATCTAGGTTGCCAAAACCTATTGGAGAAACATAGAACTGTTTTAGCTAAAACTCTGCCATTCGTTTGCTGCACTACAAATTTAGGCGATAGTGAAATAACTAACATCTACAAGTCAGTAATTGGGTACATAAGTGAAAAGGAAAAAAACGAACTTGTTGATTGGTGGCAATCAAGAAAGGATGATCTAATGAGCATTAGTTCGGACAGTATATTTGCTTGTATTACTGATTTCGGAATTGACGCATTATCATATAAATTGGAAGAATACATTAATGACTACATAACAAAACAAGATCTTAGTCATGGATTAGCTGCATCAAAGGCTTTGGACTTAATTGCAAAAGGATACATGGACTGGGATGCCGAGAAATATCGAGATTTATTCAATGCATTGGAAGATGACAGCATTGAAAGCATAAAAGTGCAGTGTAACGCTATAATGATTGAAAAATACCAGGACGAAAAAGCAATATCATGGCGGATTGAATATTTCAAGATCCATGTGGTGAAGTCGCTTCAAGACAACACTGGTCATATTCGCTTCATCTCTAAAGAAGAATCAGAAATGACCAGTTCCAATCCGCATATGTTCAGATGTTTTAGGAACATAAAAGGAAATGAAAAGCTAGATAAACAAATGTTCGAATTATTTGATTTTGCTCTAACATTATGCGTAAGGCCTGACACACAAGAATATTCAAGTTACCTCCTTAATCAAATATACTATTTCTTTGCGATGACAAATAATGTCTATTCTATTTCTGAATTAAGAAAGAAGGTAGAGCAATTTAACACTATAAATGTAAGTTATCTCGCGAACAACATCATGAACAATGCCGAAATGATGTATTTGCAGAATGATAAGATTTCAATTGAGAAATCTATTAAAAAGTACAACAAATGTATTGAGGAGTCATATTTGGAAATTCGGAATGATGGTGACTTGAGACGTTATTTTGCACTTATACATTATGAGGTTCAAAAAGAGATACAGGACCAAGGTATATACGCATTAGTTCGTCAAGAAGCTTTGAGCGAAGACTTCATTCAAAGAGAGTTGAAGAATACCATAATAAACAAGTGTTGCCAGCTGGGATTGGAGACTGTTAGAATAGATAGAGAAGTGGCTCTTCAAGATAACAAGCGTACGGATCTTCTTATTAGATACGGTTTCTGTAATCCGATTATGGTTGAACTTAAATTGCTTCATAACAATGAGATTCAAAATGAGAAACAACGCAAAGCATACAAGAGCAAGTTTGTTCAATACACTAAAGCAACAAATGCTTGCTTATCTGTATTTTGGGTGTTTGATGTTCATAAAAATGATAATGATGTAGCTGGATTCAATGATTTAAAAGCAGAATACAATGACCTTGATAATACGATGGTATTGTTGACTGATTGTAAATGTAGCAGCACTATAGAAACGGGGTTGTCAAAAAACAAACAATAATGGTTGTCTCCAAGGAGGGAAAAAGGAACAATTCATACCACTAATTTTATTTTATATTGTTCTCCTCACTATAAATGCATCTTTTCTCTTGATGATATATTCAATTTGGCGAGACTCTAGGCTGTCAAATCGCAGAGGTGGACAGATATTGTCATAAAACATCCAAAAAAAACGGTGCACCCTCGCTCACTTTAGACAATTATTATAAAAACAGTCGACCATTTTTGTCAAACAGAAAGAATAAAACGACAGTCTCTAATTTATCCTTTCTTTCGGCACAATAATTGTATTGTTTATCTTGTCATTGCTATTCAGTGCTCCATGCATTTCTTTGAACTTGTCACAAACAGCTTTTTGCCCTATTTTGCATAGGACTTGCACACAATAATCCAACTCTTTTGCAAACTTGTTGTGTAACAGTCGTTTGTTCTTCAGAGGGTCTTCACTGCATTTGCGGATTTCGCTGTCTATGGAACTCAACGAAACTGAATAAAAATCCGCCAAGCACATAACATTAATAACATTCAAAGCCGTATCAAGGTTCAGCGTCTGTTTAATGGCTTGTTTCAATCGTTCGTCTTTTATTAGGTCTTTTTCTTTCTCCATTATTTCTTTGGGTGAGAAGTCTAGAAGATGTTTGCATGACGGCCAATCATCCAAATTCCGAGCATAAGGAAGGAATGACAAATCATAGAACAAGAAATGTGTTATCTTTTTCCATTCCGTATTATAAACAAAGAATTCATGGCCCATAACCGTATGGCAATCATCAATTACGCTTCTAATGTTTGAGAAGCTATAGTCTAGGTTACGCTTTATCCACGAAATCAGCTCCTCGCAAAATTGGCTGGGAGAGGATAGACTGTACGGGGGATTAAAATGTCTATTAAGGATTATTTGAAGCTCTTCAAGTGAGACATTTTTGTCTCGAGTTGTTACTATGAATTGTGACATAAGAATCAATTTTTTTTGCAAAGAAAATGCTTTTTATACAATTAGGTCAAATCAAGTTATCAACACCGCAAAAAATTCTCGTGCGTACATGTGCACGATTAATAAATTACACGCATGCATGCGAGAAGGCTGTTGATAACTTTTTGATTCTTGTAATCTTTTTGTTTTTTATGCGTCATTTCTCCGCTCTGTCACCGCCTCTCCCAACTCCACTTTCATCTTTCCCAACTCCTTTTACACCTTTAAATTAGGGTCGTTGTCGTAACCTGGTTTTAGGTTTTTGAACTAAAAATTGCCATTATTGGCATTTTTTAGTCATAAACGGCTAGTCGAAAGTTTAGACAACGATTCCACCGACCCTCTCCTCAAAACTAC
>CACZUS010000092.1 GCA_902784425.1 uncultured Bacteroidales bacterium | reverse complement strand
GATCTTAAAATCCCCCTGTTCATTGATGATGGCCATGTCGTTGGTGACCAACTCGTTCTCGCATAGCATAGGTGCATTGATGCATAGACATCCTTCTTCATTCACTCGTATTTGTATGCCGTTTAGGGGGGTATACCATTCTGATTCATTCTTTCCGCTGATGGCTCTTAATGCGATGTGAGAAAGGGTCTCTGTCATGCCGTAGGATGACCAAATGGCGTTGGGAAAGTCTCGTAGTTCCTCTTCCATTGCTGGTGAAATGGCACCTCCTCCGATGATGACGTTTCGGATCTCCTTCAGTTTCTCCCGTTCCCGCTCTACTCGAAGGGTGTTGTAAATCTGCAACGGAACCATGGCTGCAAAGTCTATCTTTTCTTCTATGTTTGCCAATGGATGTCCGCTTGGACTCTCTTCGATAAGTTGAAGATTACGTTCGATGGATCGAACTACCATCATCTGGGCTCCGATGTGGTCGAGAGACATGCATAAAAGTGCTTTTTCTCCAGGTTGTATATCCAGGAAGTCGCATGTCATCTTGGCACTTGCCAGCATACGTTTCTTCTCCACCTGAAGCACTTTGGGTGTTCCTGTGGAGCCAGACGACTGAACACTGATTGTGTTAGAATCGCTTCTCCAATTCTTGAGGAAATCTTGTAAAGTCATTGTCTGGTCTGTACCATAGTTTTTCTCCAACCAATTCCAGTGGAGTCTCAATATTGTTGGTGTATAGTCCGCCGGTTCCTAACCCTTGTGGAATAGATATCGAAAAGGTAGATGCCCATTGTGCGATGTGCATCAGTCCGATATTGGATTCCAACGCAGAGGTGATCCAGTAGCCCATCTTTCTTTCTTGTGCAAGATGTATCCATTCCTCACCGCCCATTTTGCCTCCGTGAAGGGATGGCTTGATGATGATGTACTGTGGATGAATTCTGTCCAACATCTCAGCCTTCTTCATTGGGTCGTTTACCCCAATCAGTTCTTCGTCTAAGGCAATGGGAAGGGGAGTCTCCTGACAGAGCTTCGCCATCTCATCGATCTGTCCTGCCTTTATGGGTTGCTCGATGGAGTGAATGTGCAGTTTGGCCAATCGCTCTAGTTTGGTCATTGCCTCTTGAGGGGTGAATCCGCCGTTGGCATCAACTCGTAATGTGATCTCGTTGGGAGAAAACTCTTGTCGGATCTGTTGTAACAGAGCATATTCTTTTTCGAAGTCGATAGCCCCGATTTTCACTTTGATGCAGTGAAAGCCTGCAGCTAGTTTCTCTTTGATTCTCAGCCGCATCTCTTCGTAAGAGCCCATCCATATCAAGCCATTGATTGTGATGCTCTCTTCTCCTTTGCAGAATGGAGTGTCGTAGAGTGGTCGTTTGTCTGCACGGAGGTCGTCGAGGGCACACTCCAATCCAAATAGGATAGAGGGGTAGTTGCGTAGCTTCTCATAATCGATCTCTGATTGAAACCGATGACAAGTGTCGGTCAATATCGATTCAAAATCGGGTACGTCGTCGCAACTGAGTTGGGGCAGTGGAGCCACTTCGCCCCAGCCACATCGGTCGGGAAACCGACTGTCGGTTAGACGGAGAAACCACACTTTGTGCTCGGTGTAGACCCCTCGAGAGGTGCCTGCAGGTTGCTTAAAGTGAAGTGTATAGGGATATATGTCGATCTTCATCATCCGTTATGGAAATTTAGGATATTTTTGAAAATCAGGTTTCCGTTTTTCCAAGAAGGCTTTTCCTCCCTCTTGTGCTTCATCCAGACAATAATAGAGCATGGTCATATCGCCTGCAAACTCTTGTATGCCGGCTTGTCCGTCAAGTTCGGCATTGAGTCCACGTTTAATCATTCTAAGTGCAAGAGGAGAGTACTCCATCATCTTTTCAGCCCATGCAACATATTCGTCTTCCAATTTATCCAATGGTACGATTTTGTTGATAAGTCCCATGTCAAGAGCCTCTTGCGCTGTATATTGTCTGCAGAGAAACCAGATTTCTCGCGCTTTCTTCTGACCCACGATTCGGGCTAAATAGGAGGAACCGAAACCTGCATCAAAACTACCCACTTTTGGTCCGGTCTGTCCAAAAATGGCATTCTCGGAGGCGATGGATAGGTCACAGACAACGTGCAATACATGACCTCCGCCAATCGCATAACCATTTACAGCTGCAATGACGGGTTTGGGTAGCGAACGTATCTGCTTTTGTACGTCAAGGACGGAGAGTCTTGGCTTTCCTTCCTCGTCTATATAACCGCCACGACCCTTCACATGCATATCACCACCACTGCAGAACGCTTTGTCTCCAGCACCAGTGAAGACCACTACGCAAATGTCTTGTGATTCGCGACAATAATTGAGTGCGTCGCTCATCTCTGCCGTTGTGGTGGGAGTGAATGCATTGCGGTATCTCTCTCGGTTGATGGTGATACGGGCAATGCCATTATACCAATCAAAAAGAATCTCTTTGTATTCTTTTAATGTTTTCCATTCTCTTTGTGCCATATTATGATTTAGTTTGATTTCTGTATGAATGAATAGTTTTGTTCGTCAACAACAGGGTCAGTGAGAAACTCTGCAACCATTAATTGATGATGGGTTGAGAAGAGTTCGTTGAGACTTTTCTTGCATGAATCCGCGTCGTTGGCTTGTAGGTAGGTGGCGTGAATGGATTCGATCCATCCTTGTGCCTCTACATGATGTTGAGCCATGACAAATTGTTCACATTCGCTGTTTTTGCCTAATCCAGGAAGCACTCTGAATATTTCACCTCCATGATTATTGATAAGAATGATTCTAAGGTTTTGGGGCAGTTCTGTGTTCCATAATCCGTTCATGTCGTAGAAGAAACTCAGGTCGCCAATGAGTAGGAAGCAGGTTCTGTCGGGTTGTGCCGAAGTAAATCCGACGGCAGCTGAGAGAGAACCGTCTATGCCATTGATACCTCGATTGCAGGATATAATCACATCTTTGGCAGATAGCGGAAAGAGTTGTGCATATCGCACCATACTGCTGTTAGCAAGCAGTAAGGCTGAATGCTCCGGAATACGTCCCATAACCTGTTGTACAATGGATAGGGAGGAATAAGTGAACTCTATCTTGGAAAGCAACGTCTCCTTTTGTCGACTCGCTGTTTGCCATTGCGTTAGATAGCTGTTGTTCTCCTTTTTACTATTTAGGGAGAGCAGGAATGAACGGTTGTCTTTCTCTATGATGTTTGTCAGACATTGGAAGGTGTCTGTGCATTCTCCTGAAGGATCAACTCGCCAGCAGTGAGTGGGTTGAATGCGACGAATCCAATGCTTGAGTCGTTTGGATACGATGTGTCCACCTATGTAGACTACTAAGTCTGGCTGAAGAGATTCGTTCTCAGCACCGTTGAGTAGGCTATCGGTGTTATAAATGAAATTTGAGTCTGCCGTTAGGTTGGCAAGATGTTCGTAGAGTATGGGACACTGCAGTTGAGCCAGAAGAGGTTGAATCTCTTGTGCTTCTGTACGAGTGAGTTGCCCTACGATAATGATTGGCTTTTGTGCATCAAGCCAGATTTCCGTATAGGGATGATTCCTTCGGATGACACGTTCCGTAGGCACTGTTGGCGTGGAGCATTCGAAGAATGGCTCTGTAATCGGCACGTTGATGTGTACGGGACCGTCGGTATGATGTTGCAAGGCTAAGAGAGCCTCGTTGATGATTCTATTGCAATACCAGGCATCGGTTTCATTTTGAGGTTCGGGAAGTGTGACTTCCTTTTTTATCAGGGTACCAAACACGCCTGTTTGAGGCAATGTCTGTCCATCCATCTGTCCAATCCATGCTTGAGGTCTATCTGCTGATATAACTAGCAATGGAACTCGTTGATAGTACGCTTCGGAAACAGCGGAAGCCAGATTCAGCAGGGCGGAACCTGATGTGACGCATACCGCTACAGGTTTGTGTAGACTGATAGCGAGACCGATGGCGTAGAAACCGGCACTGCGTTCGTCTGTCACTGGATGACAATGAAACTTGGGGTGTCTGGCAAACGATACAGCTAATGGCATGTTGCGAGACCCCGGCGAGATGACAATATCAGTGATCTGATGTTGCTCCATCAGAGAGAGTAGTTGCAGTATGTTTCTTTTGTTTGAATACATGGCTATATACCCGTTAAGTTCATGGATGGTAAATAAAGTAAGGTTTGCATCTTGTTCTCTGTCTCCATCCATTCGCCCTCTAAAGTGGAAGAGGGTAGAATGCCTCCTCCGGCATATAGCTTGATGTGAGCGTCATCATATTGATGTAGACAACGAAGATTGACGTATAATTGAGAATCCCCGTTAGGATTGTACCAACCAAGGAATCCTGCATAGTAAGAACGATCTTCCTCCTCGTGATGGATGATGCACTGTAAAGATTCTCTCTTCGGAATGCCACACACGGCAGGTGTCGGGTGAAGCATGGAGAGTAGTTCTGGCATTTTATCAGGGTCGAGTCGAAAATAGATGTCGCTTTTCAGATGTGCTAGATGGGCGGTTTGATAGGAGTAGGGACCCCATTCATCTTTCAGTTCGCCCACGGCTCGTACACAGTCTCTGATATAGTCGGCTACGATGCGTTGCTCCTCTTTGTCTTTGTCCGACCAGTTGGAAAGCTTGGGTGCTTCTCCGTTGCATCGCATGGTGCCTGCCAGTGCTACTGAGTGCATTTGAATGCAGTTGCCTTCTAACAATACTTCGGGTGTGGCGCCTATCCATGTGCCAGACGTTGGAGTGTGAAGAAGGTATACCATCGTGTCGGGATAGTATCGACAAGCATCCAAAAAGAGTTGGAACGTATCTGTCTGGGTGGAAAGTGTTTTGGAACGAGCCAAAACAATCTTTTGAAAATGACCATTGACAGTCTCTTGGTGAAAAATATCAAATGCTTTGCAATAACTCTCAGTTGGATGATTCGTAGTGTTCAATGACTGTGAAGGAGAGAAAGGAGTGAGGTCATCAAGTTCGCATTCCACAGTTTCATTGGATGAAAAGACCAAAATAGGATGACTACCAATGATGAAGGGTGCAAATAGGAAGACGTTGGAAATGCCCTGTAGATCTTGCAACCTGTTGAATTGTTTGGGGGTAGAGTCTATGACACCTCGAATCGTTTTCGTACCAGGTAATCGGTATAAAACGAAACCAGCTTCTTTCTGTAATCGTTGAATTAGAAGATCACTTTCCATTTCCTCTCTTTTGTGCTTACAAAATTAATATATTTTACGATTATAGAGAACATTCATAGGTTCCAAAAGATTGTCATACCACTTCTAATTTGGCGTATTTCAGCAGAATCTTCTTCTCTCCTGAATTGTCGAAGCTGATGGTGATTTTAAAATCGTTTCCCATGGCTTCGATATTGGTGATGTTGCCCTCTCCAAAGCGTTCGTGACGTACTCTGTTGCCAATCTGATATCCGCAATTGGACGTTGAGGCTGCTGGAGCACTGCTGACTGTTGTCGATACCTTTTTCAACTTGGATGTTGTCGGTGTGGCAGGCTTCGTGACCTCCGTGTTGACGGATGAGTAGGAATTAGCAGACGATGTGTTATGATATTGTGCGTAACTAGGTCTGTTACTGCTGTTGAATCCGTAATTAGGAGAATTGAAATTTCTGAATTTGTTGAAATCAAATTCAAGGTTTTCTCTGTTCTCACGGTTGTGGAAATCAGGGGGCAATTCTAGAAATTTCTCATCGATGTCGGATAAGAATCGGCTAGGGGAGGTGTAGAGTGTCCGACCATTGCGGAATCGGCTTCTTGCGTAGGTGATGATACAGTTCTCTTCCGCACGGGTGATGGCCACGTAGAATAACCTGCGTTCCTCTTCGATACCCGCTTCCGAGTCGAGATTCATATCAGAAGGGAATAGTTCCTCTTCCAATCCCACGACAATGATGTTTTTGAATTCCAGTCCTTTGGCGGCATGAACAGTCATTAGTGTGACTTTGTTGATGTCTTCCGCTTTGTCGGTGTCTTGGTCTGTGAGTAGGGCGACGGATTGAAGATAATCCGATATAGTGCTGGTTTCGACACCATATTCTTCTCTCTGTGATTCACAGAACTCGTGGATGCCAGAGAGCACCTCTTCTGCCAGTTTCAGGTTGTCTTTACCTTCTTCGGAGAGGTCTTTGCTCAGATCCTCCATGATGCCACACTCTTTGACGATACGGTCGGTCAGTGTGTAGGCGTCGACCGACTCTGTCAGTGCTGCAAATTCTTCGATTTGAGATCGAAACAGAGCCAGTTTTTTGATGGCTGCGGCTCCTAATTCAAGATTGTAGCCGATAGGGTCTGATATGATTTTCCAGAAGGCAACATCATTTTTATTGGCCAGTTCGTTGATCTTATCGAGGGTGGTGTCGCCGATTCCCTTTCGAGGATATTTGGCGGCGCGTTTAAAGGCATCCTCATCATTGTGGTTGATGATGAGACGGAGGTAGGTGAGAATATCTTTCACCACCTTACGTTGGTAGAATGATTTTCCACCATGTATCTTATACGGGATGGAGCGTTTGCGAAATGCCTCTTCCAGCAGACGAGACTGTGCGTTGGTGCGGTAGAGGATGGCAAAGTCTTGCAGTTCGTAGTTGGCACGCATCTGCTTCACCAGATTGCCGACGATGTTGCTCTCTTCCACGTCGGAGGTGGAACTGTAGACTTTGATTTTGGTTCCTTCGTCCTTTTCCGAATAGATATGTTTTTTGATTTGACCTTTGTTTTTTCCGATCAAGCTATTAGCGGCGTTGACGATGTTGCAGGTGGAACGGTAGTTGCGTTCCAGCTTGAACAGTCGGTATTCCGGATAGTTGTCTTTGAAACGTAGGATGTTTTCGATGTTAGCGCCACGGAAGGAGTAGATGCTTTGAGCATCATCGCCCACGACGCATAGTTTGTGATGAACGTCGGTTAGTTTCTTTATGATTAGGTGTTGGGAGAAGTTGGTGTCTTGGTACTCGTCCACCAAGACAAATTTGAATAGGTTTTGATACCTCATAAGAATCTCCGGATAATCACGAAAGAGCACGTTCGTATAGAGCAGAATGTCATCGAAGTCCATTGCGTTGGAGCGATGACATTGGTTCATGTATATTCTGTAGATCTCTTTAAGGCGAGGAATGTTTTGGTTCCTGTCTTTCTCTTGGAGATCGTATCGTTTGTCGTAGGCATTGGGGGTGACGAGGTCGTTTTTCAGTTTAGAGATGCGAGCCAATACCTTTTTCGAGGTATAATCTTTGTCGTTGAGGCCCATCTCTTTGATGATATCTTTAATTTTAGATTTGGAACTATCCGTGTCGTAGATGGTGAAATCTTTGGTGAAGCCGAGTACGGAACCCTCAGTTCGCAGTATTCTAGAGAAAGTGGCGTGAAAGGTGCCCATCCAGATTTGTCTAGCCACCTGATCGCCAACGATTTTTGCGATACGGCTTTTCATTTCGTTGGCAGCCTTGTTGGTGAAGGTGATGGCGAGGATGTTGTAGGGTAGGTATCCTTGTTGGATGAGTGCTGCTATTTTGTAGGTGAGCACGCGTGTTTTTCCAGAACCAGCACCCGCGACGACCAGCGATGGTCCGTCGTTGTAGAGTACAGCTTCCTTCTGACTTTCATTCAGTTGTTTGAGTATTTCTTCCATAATCTAAAAATGTCTTGCAAATTTACTTGATTATTTGGTATAAAACAATACTGGGAGAGGTTATCAAGGCAATTCTGCTTCAAATTATCTTTGATTGCTTTTGAGGTTATTTCGATTTTCTTTTTTATATATTTGTCTCAATTAATAACGATAATAAGATAGCCATGTGTAGATCTATATTATTGAAGATTGTGAAATGTTTAATTTTTTGTCTTTTCTCAGCGGCTTGTTTGGGCTCGGGACTATATGCATCTGGTTTTGCTTATAGATGGGGGTCAGGAGACGGAAGTGGTGCTTTGGTTTGGATTTTTTGTGTGTCATGGTTATTTGCGTTGTTAATGATCGCGTTGTTAGTGATAGCTTTGCTTATATTTACGAAGACGATAGAGTTTCCTCGTATTAAGCCTCATGTGGCCATTTTTTGGGGAACTGCAGGATTGTTTTTCCTGAATTGGTTTATTCCGTATTGTAATAATTGGGGAGGAAAACCTTATTCGGTAAGAACATCGACGTGGGAATGGATTTTGTATGCCAGTTTGCCGTTCATATATGGGGGCGTGTCGTATCTTATGTTTAAAATCATTCGTTCAATAGACAAAAGCACATTGTAATTTGTATGAATATATAGCGTAAATTTAAAGGATAAAGGAGGATTTCAATGAAAAATCGGATTTTGAAATTTGTAATTTGGATGGTTTTCATCTTATTTTATTTAGCATCAGGAGCGGTTGTCTCTGTTGCACCCTATATGTGGGGAGAACGAGAAGGTAGTGGTGTTTTTATCTGGTTCCTCACGATAATTCCGTTTCTATTTTTATTGTTATTCGTTTTGTTATGTGCCATATTTGTAAATGTGATAAAAAAAACTGTTATCCCGAGTATTATTTTTTGTGTGGGTTCTGCAGTTGTTTTCTTGGTGAATTTTTTGTATCCACATCATTCCTTTGCAGACCTTAGTGAATTAAATACGCCGATATGGATGTGGATTTTGTATGTCTGTCTGCCGTTTGTTTATGGAGGAATTTCATATTATCTGTTTAAATATCTAAGTTCTAAATCAGGTGGTGAACTTAAGTTAAAGAGCGATGGGAGAGAAATAGAAGACAATAAAGGAGAGGATTGAGGAATATGTTTATTTTTATGCTTTTTATATTCGTTTGATAAATAAGTAGTTAAATGAAATAGCAATTATTTTGCATATATTTTTGCGTAGAAAAGTTTGTACGTAACGAAAAATATTATACCTTTGCACCGCATTTGAGAGCAATACTCAATGATGCCCAGATGGCGGAATCGGTAGACGCGCTGGTCTCAAACACCAGTGGATTCACTTCCATCCCGGTTCGACCCCGGGTCTGGGTAC
>CACZUS010000091.1 GCA_902784425.1 uncultured Bacteroidales bacterium | reverse complement strand
AGCTGACGCTGACTTGATGTCAATACGGTTTGCTCCATATTTGATAGTAAAACCGTCGTTTGCAGGAGCTTTGGCATCGATGGCAAGATGTACCTCCCTACCTGTGTTATGGAGAAAGGTATTCAACTCACTACGTGAGATGACAATAGGGGCAAACTGCGGGTCGAAATAGCCTGTTTCAGGAATTTGAGGATTATCGATTGTCACTTTAGCTCCATCTGTCACCAAAGGCATTCTTAACCATAAATCATACCCATCGATGGCATGTGCACCAATTACCTGTAAAACCAAGAGGGTGGCGATTGCCACCCTTTTATAACACTTTATCATATTAGTCAATACCATCGATAGTCTTAATCAAATCTCCATCAAATTCCAGTTCACAAATCTTCAATGAACGAAGCCATGTTTTGCCATCAGATGGAACACAATCGTGATGGAAGAGATACCACTTGCCTTTGTACTCTAGGATACAATGGTGGGTTGTCCATCCAACAACTGGAGTCATGATGATACCCTGATAAGTGAATGGGCCATAAGGATTGTCACCAATTGCATAGCATAGGAAATGACTATCACCTGTAGAGTAGGTGAAATAGTATTTTCCGTTCTTCTTGAATACCCAACTTGCTTCGAAGAAACGATGTGGGTCGCTGACTTTCAGCGGTTGACCATCCTTGTCAATAACAACAACTCTACGTGGTGCTTCTGCAAACTGAAGCATATCATCACTCATCTTCACTACGAAACTTGGCAGAGCAGGAGCATCGGGCTGTGCAAAGAGTTCATCTTTACGAGTCGGAGCAGACCCCATATCTGTGAGTCCATTTTCATCACCGTGCTTGCCAGTGATAGGTGCAAAACCTGGAGCATATGGCTGCCACCATTGGAGCTGTCCGCCCCAAAGTCCACCAAAATAGGTGTAGATGGTACCATCATCATCCTTGAAAACACAAGGGTCAATACTGAAAGAACCGCGTATAGGCTGAGCTTCTGGAACGAAAGGACCTTCGGGTTTGTCGGCTACAGCAACTCCAAGACGGAATACACCATCGTAGCCCTTTCCAGAGAATACATAATAATACTTGCCGTTCTTTTCAACGACATCGCTATCCCATAGCTGCTTTTCTGCCCATGGAACATCTTTTACGTCAAAGATGACACCAAGGTCCGTTGCCTCTCCGTTCTCAGGATCCTCGAGTAATAATGCATGATAGTCTTTCATCTGGAAGTGACCACCATCGTCATCTTCTTCTGCACCAGCCTCCCAGTCATGAGAAGGGTAGATGTAGATTTTACCATTAAACACGTGTGCCGCAGGATCGGCCATGTAATCAGAAGGGAAAAGATAATGTTTTTTAGGTTTCATTGTTTCTAATGTTTAATTGTAATGATTTGATTATTTAGCTAATTTAATGATTTCTTCCACAAATGGTTTGGGATTGTAATTGCGATCGATAGCCAAGGGATAATCTGTTCTACCTGCCATAGGCCATCCGTTCTTCCAACTGTCACCATCTGTAAGTCCCCAGAAGGTGACACGGTCGATGACATCGGCATGCTTTAAATAGATCTTGAATAGTTTCACAAAGAAATCGGTCTGCTCCTTAGCCTTGTCTGCAGGAAGACCGTCTGTGTATGGATTCATCGATTTCTGATATTCAAAATTGGTTTCCACAGCAGCGCCATAATTCCCACTTGGCCAAGGAAGTACACTAAGATCAAGTTCGGTCACCATCACCTTAACACCCTCAGCTGCAAAGGTCTCGATACTCTTTTCATATTCTGCTAGGTTAGTAGAGAATGATACGTGAGATTGCATACCTACGCCATCAATTCTACATCCATGAGCCTTCAAGTCACGAATGATATTAACGACTGTTTGGCGTTTTGCTGGGTTATCCATGCTGTAGTCATTATAATAAAGCTCTGCATTAGGGTCTGCTTCATGAGCAAACTGGAAAGCAAGGCGAATGTATTCTGGTCCGATGGTATTATAAAACTGGGTATTGCGCATCTGTCCGTTGTCAAGGATGGCTTCATTCACTACATCCCATCCTTTGATTTTTCCCTTGTATCTACCTACCACGGTATGGATATGGTCGCGCATACGATTGATCAACTCTTCTTTGGTGACTGGTTGAGCCATATCGTCCTTGAAGAACCAGTAAGGAACTTGTGAGTGCCAAACTAGACAGTGACCTGTGATGGCCTGTTTGTTTTTCTGAGCTAACTTTACAATGGCATCAGCGTCGCTGAAGTCCCACAGATATTGCTTAGGGTGTATTTCTTCAGGTTTCATGCAGTTTTCAGGCACCAAAGCGCTAAACTGCTCTTTAATGACCTTCTGAATCTTTGGATCTTTACTCTTCACCTGCCGAATATTGAC
Organism: uncultured Bacteroidales bacterium; assembly: GCA_902784425.1. Lineage (GTDB taxonomy): Bacteria > Bacteroidota > Bacteroidia > Bacteroidales > Paludibacteraceae > UBA1181. The sequence continues at coordinate 6,862 of CACZUS010000091.1, read as the reverse complement.
AGCGGCTCCAATCAGGAACTTATCCTTGAATGCCTCACGCATAGTGTTTTGAGCGTAGATTGAGACTACACTCAATGAGAAAAGTAGAAATAGTAATAAACGGTTTTGTTTCATTTTATATTATTTTGAGAGAGTGATAAAATTCCTCTTGCCCCTTAGGAACAAGAGGAATTGATGGTTAAATGGATTTATGCATGTTCTTTTGCAGAACGAGCCTCAATCTCGTGGTTGATTTCATCAAGTTTCTCATCAGTAAGAGGATACTTGTATACTAGGTAGCCTACAACCACGAGAAGTAGGCCAGGGATAATGGTTGTGAACATAAGAATGGCATTCTGTGCTATTTCAGAATAATTGGCCAACTTCACATAATATGCATTAACGGGTGCACTGATAAATGATGCCAAGAACACGACAACAAAGATACCAAGAACTAACTGAAGGCATTTGTTAACCTTGAACTCCTGCCACATTTCTGCAAATGAGACAGGTTTATCTGGTGTTGTAGTGATATTTTCTTTGCTACCCATAAAGCAGAACATTAAGAGCACAAAACCAACAAGTGCAAAAACACATGTTACCATGAACCAAGCACTTGGGTCTGTTGGCAAGGCTGACTCTTCATTTACGAAGTTAAAACCTATCATACCCATTACCAAAGGTGTAATCCAACCTGCAATTGAGAATCCTGCCTTAAAAGCAACACCAGCCAATGCATTAACAGTAGCTGCGGGTCTGTTACCAGTACGATATTCGGCTTCAGTAATGACCTCAGGAACGAGTGCCCACATCAGCGAACCAACTAGCAGGCCCACACCTGTCATCACCTTTGCAACCTGAATAATTGTAGTGCAACTCTCAATATCAAAGAACTTACCAATAACGAACAAGGCGGCAAATCCTACTAAGCCAATAGAGAGAAGTGTATAATATAACCCTTTTTTGCCTAACCATTTTTTTAATATTGGCAGAGATGGTAGGATGATAAAAGCGGGGATGGTGCCAATAGCCATAAATGTTGCTTGATTCCAGTCTATAGCAGTATGAACGCACATGGCAAGTCCAATTGGGAAACCTGCCTGAACCACAATCTGGCCAATATTGGCACATACCATACGTGTAGAAGTAAGGATAAGTACTTCATTATTGTCACGTGTCATACTAGCCATGATTGAGCCATAAGGTATATTTACGACTGAATAAATCATGCTCAACACGGTATAACTGACAGCAGCATAGATCATTTTCATCGGCATAGACCATGAAGCTGCCTGAGGAAGCATCAATAGGCAAGCGGCGATTGTTAGGGGAATACCACCATAAAGAAGGTATGCACGATACTTGCCTAGTTTAGGATTGCGGTTGTCAATATAACGCCCCACGATAGGACTCCAAAAACAGTCGACAAGTCGAACAGTGAGAATCAATCCACTGACAAAGGCGAGATTTATCTTTAATACCGTTGTAAGGTATATCATTAAATAGGTCGCCACTGTTTGGAAGATGAGGTTCTGAGCCAAGTCACCAGAACCGAAACCGATGCGTTGCATCCAATTCAGCTTGAAGAATCCCTTTGAGCTGTTTACATTCGTTTGATTTGTTTCCATGTTAAAAATGATAATTATTGATTTGTATTAATTTCAGTTTGCAAAGTAACCTTTTTTCTTTAGAAAAACGTTGCTATAATGATAATTCTTTTTGCAGATTTGTAACATAGGGCGATAAATCGCTATTTTGTTAAGGAATTCGATTGCTTTTGATTAAATCTACCACTTAACCAAGGTATCTGTTCAATGTAAGGAACCAACCATGCACAAACGATAAAAGTCAGTATAGACATGATGATGAGGTCGTCAATTTTCCCTTTGAGAGAATGGACACATGCTGAACGTAACATTTTATAAAATGTAATGATTGGATAATGAGCTACAAAAAACACCATTGAATGTTGGCCGATATAATTAATAATAGGTATACGAGGGAATGGAAATGATAGGAATAAGCCAGATAGTCCGCAGCTAGACAGAATGAGTTTACTAATTAAGATGGGGAAATTACCCTCCCATTCGTTTGAACTCATTGTATATTTGCTAGAATCGATAATGTTGAGTACGATGAATACGATAATCATCATACTCGACAAAATGATCATCTTTTGAGGACGTAGTCGTTCAATTGCAACCCTCCAAACTCGTCCAAGGAAAAATAGGAAGATGCCCCAGAAAACATTGTTTAAATTAAGCCACAATGGATTACCTTGCTCGTAAAGCAGATAGCTAATAAACGGGAATATAAAAACAACCCAATGTATCTTGATTCTGAAACTTCGATTGTGGGTGACAGGTATAGCTATAGATGGGCACTTGCTGAACAAGTGCATTGCTATATATGCCACAAAAAAAGAAAATAGGAACCAGCAGGGACCATTTCCATAAAAACCGCTTGTTTCCCAAAGGTGCTTGATGGTTATGTCTTTAACCATTACGTTTCTCGGATCTAGAATAAACCAAGCAAAAGTAAAATAGATTATGCATCCAATAAAGCCCCATACAAAATAAGGAATCATCAGTTGCTTGAATTTCTTCTTAGTAAACTCCCATGAGTTACCATCTACAGTTTTGTTAAAGTATCCAGCCTTAAAGAAGAAGAATGACATGAAAAAGAAGGTCCAATGCATAATAATCATCCACCCCTCATCTTCAGACATATTACAAAAACCAGTAATATGGTAAAGAATCATCCGGATGATGCAAATTCCGCATAAAAAGTCGAATGCATGGTTTCTTTCTTTCATAACATATTGTTCCTTCTAACCTTTTTAACCACCAATTGTTGCTTTGATGCCATATTTCTCGAATTGGGCAATACACCTGTTCTGAATTTCTATGGATGGTGTAGCCATATAGATTGCATCAGGATTGTAAGTTGTACCTAGTTTCTCATGTTTACCTTTTCCAATATCATGATATGGTAACAGATTCACTATCTTGCGATTCCAAGGGATTGAAGCTAAAAAACGTGCGGATTCATCGATGTTTTTCTCATCAGCATTCACTCCGTCAATCAATGGAATCCGAATAAAGAAATCACATCCCATCTCTGCAATCATGCGGATGTTGTCAAGTATGGTTTCGTTGGGAACTCCTGTATAGAACCTATGTTGTTTTGAATCCATCAGCTTGAGATCAACAAGAAAGAGTTCACAGTTAGCTGCAATTTCTTTAACGATATTTGAATTTGCAAATAAAGTAGTGTCAACAGTCCGATGAAATCGGTGTTTTTTCAATTCTTCGAGTATCTCAAGAGTGTACTTATGATGCATCAATGGTTCACCGCCACAAATTGTTACTCCACCTCCGCTATCTTCCATTACTTGACGTTCTTTTTCAATGACGGCCATCAGTTCATCCATCTTCCAATCTTTTCCACCAAACTTCATTGCCAGCGATGGGCAAACATTAGCACATTGCTGACACAGCACACATTTGCTTTCATCAGCTTTTATACCATCTGGCGTAAGTGTCAAGACATCGTGTCCACAAACTTCAATACAACTTTTGCATCCTATGCACTTCGACTTAGTGTACATCCGCTGAGGTTTTGTCTCTAACCCTTCAGGATTATGACACCACACGCACCTCAGAGGACACCCCTTCAGAAAGATGGTGGTCCTGATTCCAGGACCATCATTTACTGAGTATCGTTTTATGTCGAATATCAACGCCATTATAATTCGTCGTTTTCTGTTCTAGCAATTACTTCGTTTTGGAGTTGCAGGTTCATATCGTTAAAGTAATCAGAATAGCCAGCCATACGTACCAACAAATCCTTATAGTCGTCTGGATTTGCTTGAGCATCTAATAGTGTCTGGGTATCTACGATATTGAACTGTACATGATGACCTCCATAAGCAAAATAAGTCCGGATGAGTGACGCAAATTTCTTCAAATCATCGTCACGTTGTAGTAATTTTGGTACAAAACGTAAGTTCAACAAGGTTCCTCCACTCTTAGTGTGGTCAAGTTTGCCTAATGATTTGATAACACAAGTCGGACCATTCGAATCGCCTCCATGAGATGGAGACGTTCCATCGCTGATTGCGAAATGAGCCAATCGACCGTTTGGTGTAGCACAACAAACCGATCCGAAATAGTTATGGCATGTTGTACTTAACATATTCAGGTAAGTCTTTCCTCCACGTGTGTTTGGGTGTCCTTCAATTGCCCCGACCAAGTCATTATAGACTTTTACTGCGATTTCATCGGCATAATCGTCATCATTTCCAAAGAATGGAGTGTGGTTGCGGATGTATAGTCGCATCTTCTCCTCCCCTTCGAAGTTTTTGTCTACTGCCTTTAGCAACTCATCCATTGTGTAGCGCTTATCTTCAAACACATGTTTCTTGATGGTTGATAGACTGTCAGTGATAGTACCTAGTCCCGTACATTGTATATACTGGGTGTTATAACGTGCGCCCCCACTATAATAATCCTTACCGTTCTTGATACAATCATCAATAAATAGACTAAGGAATGTTGCTGGTGCATAAAGTGAGAACATACGTTCTATATAGTTATTGACAGCTAACTTCATGTTGACGAAGTACACCATCTGCTTCTTCCATGCATCATAGAGTTCCTCATATGATTTGAAATCTCGAGGGTCGCCTGTTTCCAATCCGAGTTTCTTTCCAGAATTAGGATCTACACCATTATGGAGAGTGATTTCCAATATCTTTGGGGTGTTCAGATAGCCCGTAAGCAGATAGGCTTCTTTGCCAAAAGCACCTACTTCAATGCATCCAGAGCAACCGCCTTCACGTGCATCTTCCAACGATTTTCCTTGACGAACAAGCTCTTGTACATAAACATCAGGATTAAATACAGAAGGATAACCATTCCCCTCACGGATAACTCTACAACCTGCTAGCAGGAAATCGTCATTTGTAACTTTGCTTATATGAATGGATAAACCTGGTTGAAGTTCGTGAAGTTCTTCCTGGATTTCCAAAATCATGTACGATAACTCATTTGATGCATCGTTACCTTCTTTATCGATACCACCGATGTTGATATTCGTAAAGTCGTTATACGTTCCTGATTCCAAAGCAGTGATTCCAACTTTCGGAGGTGCAGGTTGGTTATTGAATTTTATCCAAAGACATGACAGTAATTCCTTTGCCTTATCGCGTGTCAGCGTTCCGTTCTCAATGCCTTTCTCATAGAATGGGCGTAAGTGTTGGTCGATATGTCCTGGATTCATACTGTCCCAGCCATTCAGTTCTGTTACTGTTCCAAGATGCACGAACCAATACATCTGTATAGCCTCCCAAAAGTTTCGAGGAGCATTAGCTGGGACCCAGCGACACACCTCAGCTATCTGAAGCAATTCTGCTTTGCGTTGTGGATTGCTGCATTCTTTGGCCTTCTGTTCAGCTAATTCGGCATGACGTTCTGCAAATAATATAGCGGCATCACAGCTGATAGACATTGCTGTCAATTCATGTTCTTTATCAGTTGCTTGTGGGTCGTTAATATAATCCAAAGCTGCGATTTCATCGGCAATCATAGCCTTTACATCCAACAATCCACGATGGTACATCTTACCATCCATTGCTGTATGTCCAGCAGCCCGTTGCTCCATAAATTCAGTAAAGACACCATTATGGTAGGCTTCTTCCCATTCCTTGCTTACATGATTGAAGATTCGTTCACGTTGAGTCTTGCCTTTCCAATAAGGAATGACCTCTCGTGCATAGGTGTCAATGTCTTCTTGGCTGATATAATAAGGTTGTAATTCACGTGTATTGAGCACATGTAGGTCCTCCACGCTGTGACAAGTCAACTCGGGGAATGTTGGAACTGCTTTTGGAACAGGACCTCGTTCACCTACAATCAGTTCATCATCACCAATGTAGATGGTTTTCTTTTTACAAATTTCATAGAAGTTACGTGCACGTAATACGGCAATAGGCATTTTACCTTCGTTTTCTTTATAGAATGCCGTTTCAATCAAAGCACGTTCAATTGTCAGGGTAGCAGGAGTATTTAAACTCTGTTCATGAAGACGCTTGATGCGATCATTCATGCCGCCGTTGTTTTCTGGATACTTAATGGGAAAATTCATAGTGTAATTAGTTCTTTTATTATTTTTTATCTAATGCATGTTTCTCGTAGTCTACAGTAAAGTGTAATCCACGACTTTCTTTACGTTCAAGAGCTTGGCGAGTGATGAGATATCCTACGTTAATCATGTTGCGTAACTCACAGATGTCTCGTGTTGGCTTCACTCGTTTAAACAGATGTTCTGTCTCTTCATAGAGCAAATCCAATCGTTCCCATGCTCGATGCAGGCGTAGGTCGCTACGGACAATTCCGACATAGGTTGACATGATTTGTCCCACTTCTTTAACGTCTTGAGCAATCAGCACCTTTTCTTCGTTTGTCATCGTACCTTCATCATTCCATTGAGGCACCTTATTATTAAATTCATAATTGTCAATCACTTCCAAAGAGTGTTTTGCTGCCTTGTCGGCATAGACAACCGCTTCGATGAGCGAGTTGCTTGCTAAACGGTTTCCTCCATGTAGTCCTGTGCAAGAGCATTCTCCGAGTGCATATAATCTGCGAATACTAGTTTGTCCGTCGAGGTCTACTTTGATACCACCACACATATAATGAGCACTTGGGCATACAGGAATGTATTCCTTTGTAATATCAATTCCAATCGACAGACATTTTGCATAGATATTTGGGAAATGGTGTTTTGTTTCCTCTGGGTCTTTATGAGTAACATCCAGACAAACATGATCCAGACCATGTACTTTCATTTCTTTATCGATGGCGCGAGCAACAATATCTCT
>CACZUS010000090.1 GCA_902784425.1 uncultured Bacteroidales bacterium | reverse complement strand
ACATTAGCGGGTTGTGCAGCAGTAGCAATGGCACAAATTATGTATAGGTGGGGCTATCCAGAGAAATCGATGTACAACACATACAACTGGGATAGGATTCCTCCTGTCTTGACAGATGGATGTTATGATGATTGTCCTCGATTGATTCATGATTGCGGATTAGCTTGCAATATGCACTACCAAACTTTTGCAGGAATACACATAACAGGTTCGTGGACAACCCCATCTAACGTTGCCAAAGGGTTTGCTGATTTTGACTATAGTGCACATTTGTGTGACATAAAAAAAACAGTCCAGCGTACCTATCAGCAGGCACGCTGGACTTGATATACAAAACTTCAGCAGAAAGTTAAATATATTATGGTTGTAACGTGAGTCCAAAGACAAAGTACGCTTTCTTCTCATAAGGGTTCGTCGCTATTTGAGCGAAGAGTGGAATGGAGAAAGTGTCCGTAATGTGGATATCTTTCGTTGCCTTCAGCGAGATATTGGTAAGTCCAATACCCGTGGTGTTGTAAAAGCTGGTAGCCATAGGCACTACTCCAAGTGCAGCCTCCCATTCACACGTAGCAAATTTGAATGGTGCAGCCAACTCTAAATAGGTGGAATAGGCTCGTTTGCCATCTTTGTTCACACCATCATTACCCGCAAAGTTGACAAAAGCTTGGAAAGAGACAGGACCGAAATCATACCCCAAGTTTCCTTCAAAAACATGGTTCGTCTTATGTGCATGATATTCGAAATAATGGTTGTCCGGATCTTGTCCAGCATTGAACCAATAATCGGTTATCGCAACATTAAATCCTCCCTTTTCGTATCCTAGAGTGAGATCGAACTCCTTCGTGTCACTCCAATTTGACAAACCAACACTTCCCCATGCTGTCAAACTCAAACCCTTATAGGAAATTCCTAGTGTAGGTTGAATGGATACTTCTCCACAGTCTTGACCACGCCAAATGTAACTACTAACCAAATCCGAACCAATTGTCGGTTCTACTGTATCTTGTGCAATCGCGGGATGAGCACCTAAAAGTGCTACCATCCCAATTGCGAATAATCTATCTAATTTTTCCATAATTGTAATCATTAAGTTGTAATATGTAATTGTAAAGTTGTAAGTTGTAATTTTAGTTGTAGCAAGTCTCTCCGTGTTCGTAAACATCCAGACCCTCTTCCTCAATTCTGCGGTCGCAACGCAATCCTACTGTACGTTTTAATCCGAAGAAGATGATAAGACCCATTCCAAATGCCCATGCACATACGGCAAGTGCACCGATTGCTTGAGTTAGGATAGAGACCTCTGAACCGTTGATGGCAGAGTTAGCGAAGACTCCTGTAAGAATTGTACCAACAATACCGCCCACACCGTGAACACTGATTGCACCAACTGGATCGTCAATATGTAACTTTTTGTCAATGAATGAAACAGAGAAACACATGATAACACTTGTGATGACTCCAATCAAAGCAGCAGCCCAAATGTCTACGCAATCACATCCTGCAGTGATACCAACAAGTCCTGCCAAGATACCGTTGCAAACCATTGACAATGAAGGCTTTCCATCTACTAACCAAGTATAAACCAGTGCAGCGATACCTCCAGTGGCAGCAGCCATGTTTGTCGTAATGAAGACATGAGAGGTATGGAAAGCGCTCTCACCTGTGATGCTCAACTCAGAGCATGGGTTGAAACCAAACCAACCTACCCAAAGGGCGAATACACCGAGTGCACAGAGAGCAAGGTTGTGACCTGGAATAGCGCGACTCTTACGATCTTTGTCATACTTGCCGATACGTGGTCCGAGTGCAATAGCACCAGCCAAAGCCAACATACCACCACAAGCGTGAACTAATGTAGATCCTGCGAAGTCGTGGAAGCCCATTTCAGAGAGCCATCCACCGCCCCATCCCCAGTGTCCTGATATTGGATAGACGAATGCAGAGATTAATATTGAATAGAGCAAATAGTTAGAGAATTTTGTTCTCTCGGCCATTGCACCACTGACGATTGTGGCAGCTGTTGCACAGAACATCGTTTGGAAGATGAAGAAAGCAGCTGATGGTAGGTTGTCGTTACCGGCATTGGACATGAAGAAGAATCCATCCCAACCTAAGAACCCATGATCTGTTCCAAACATCAGTGAGAAACCGATAATCCAGAAAAGTACGGATCCACACATGAAGTCACAGAAGTTCTTCATCAATATATTCGCCGTATTCTTCGACCGCGTCATGCCCGCCTCGACCAAGGCGAAACCGGGCTGCATCCAAAAGACAAGCATCGCACCTAAAAGAACCCATAACGTGTCTACCCCACTAATGGAGTCTAACACCGGTATTGATAATAAAGTTTCCATAATTCTAATCAAATTAAAAGTTGTTTGTCAAATTGTTACTTTTTGTCTCTTAACACCGTATCGCCATTTTCTCCCGTACGAATACTATAGGTGTCGAGAACTTCGCTGGTGAAGATTCGACCGTCTCCAACCTCTCCAGTGTGCGCCACTTCCATTATTACCTTTACAGTAGGTTCCAAAAACTGATCACGGCAAACAATTGTAATAGCCACACGTTCAATAACATCGGTAGAGTAAAGTACTCCACGGTAGATGCGCTCCTGTCGACTTTGTCCGATACCGTGCACATCATGATACTCAAACCAGTCAATGTCTGAACGACCTAGCGCCTCCTTGACCTCTTCGAACTTAGTCTTTCTGATAATCGCTTCAATCCTTTTCATAACAAAAATTTTTAAATTAATACTAATGTGTGACATTTTGTAAACTCACTGAGGCAAAGTTATAACATTTTGTCATTAATACAATTGAGAGCTTGTCATTTTGTTAGAAAAATATATTTTTAATTACACTTTTTTTGTGTTTTGTACTTTCTAACTTTCAATTTATAAGTAAACGGGCTCTTTCGCTTACAAGTTGTAAGATGCCTATAAAAAGATGATAAGTTATGTTCTTATTTTTATTCTGTTTCTGACTTTTTGTCGTATCTTTACAATCGAATAAAACAAAAAGAAAGTTTAACACGTAAAATTCAAGCAAAATGACACAATCAATACATTTTACTAAGATGCATGGAGCTGGAAACGATTATATATATGTAGATGCTACCTTATATAATATAGAGGATCCTGCTGCTGCATCCATCGCATGGAGCGATCGTCATAAAGGTATTGGTGCAGATGGCTTGGTTCTCATTGGTAAAGCAGAAAACTCTGAAGCGGATTTCACCATGAGAATCTTCAATGCGGATGGAAGCGAAGCACGTATGTGCGGCAATGCTTCAAGATGTATAGGAAAATATGTCTATGAGAAAGGCTTGACAACTAAAAAAGTGATTAAACTTCTCACCTTATCTGGCATAAAGATATTGAAACTGAATGTTGAAGGGGATGTGGTGAAGAGTGTGACAGTCGACATGGGTGAACCTTGTCTGACCAACGAGAAACAGTTTCGCAAAGTGGAGAGTCTGCAGGAGGGTACCTTTGTATCAATGGGCAATCCGCATTATGTCATCTTCACAGATCTGATTGACAACGTGGTGGAAATCGGTCAGAAATTGGAATTTCACGAGGCATTCCCTGAGCGTTGTAACATTGAGCTAGCTCGTATGAATGCAGACGGAAAGATTCGAATGCGCGTATGGGAGCGTGGTAGTGGCGTAACAATGGCTTGTGGTACCGGCGCATGTGCCACAGCTGTAGCTGCAAGCGTGACCGGAAGAATCGATCGTCGGGCAACCATCGTGATGGACGGTGGAGAACTGGTCATTGAATGGAATAAAGAGGATGGACACGTCTATATGACCGGACCTGCAGCTTTCGTGTTTGAAGGTGAGATCGAGAGTCTTGTTTAATAAGTATAACAAACGATAATAACATTATAAAAGAAAAAGATATGGCTCTTGTAAATGAACATTTCTTGAAATTGTCTGGTAACTATTTGTTTACCGATATAGCAAAGAAGGTGAATGCATTCAAGGCAACACATCGACAGGCTGATATCATCAGTCTTGGTATTGGTGATGTGACACAACCTTTGTGTCCCGCTGTAATTGAAGCTCTACACCGCGCCACCGACGAGATGGCAACCGCAAGCGGATTCCACGGATATGGTCCTGAGCAAGGATATGACTTCCTTCGTGAAGCAATATTGAAAAATGACTTTTTGCCTCGGGGTATTCATTTAGACATTGACGAAATATTCATTAACGATGGCGCAAAAAGTGATACGGGTAATATTCAGGAGTTAATCCGTTGGGACAACTCAGTGGGTGTAACAGATCCTATCTATCCAGTCTATTTGGATTCAAATGCTATGATAGGTCGTGCAGGACAGAAGGTGGACGATCGTTGGTCGAACGTGACTTACCTTCCATGTAATGCAGAGAATAAATTCGTACCATCATTGCCTGATCGCAGAGTGGATGTCATCTACCTCTGTTATCCGAATAATCCAACTGGTACCGTCCTTTCGAAAGAGGAGTTGCGTAAATGGGTGAACTACGCTCTTCGCAATGACACTCTTATCTTCTACGACGCAGCTTATCAAGCATATATACAAGATCCAGAGATTCCTCATTCTATCTACGAAATTCGCGGTGCACGCAAGTGTGCCATCGAGTTCCACAGTTTTTCAAAGACTGCTGGATTCACTGGTGTTCGTTGTGGATATACAATCGTACCAAAAGATCTAACAGCTGCCACCCTTCAAGGTGAACGCATTGCTCTGAATCCTTTATGGTTACGTCGACAGTCAACAAAATTCAATGGTACAAGCTACTTGAGTCAACGTGCCGCTGAAGCTATCTACACACCTGAAGGCAAAGAGCAAGTTCGTGCAACCATCAACTACTATATGCAGAATGCTTCACGATTAGTTGAGACATTCCGTCGATTGAACTTCGAAGTATATGGAGGCGAAAACGCACCATACGTATGGATGCGCACACCAAAGGGAAGCAGTTCATGGCAATTCTTCGAGGAACTGCTCTATGGTGCACAGGTGGTTTGCACACCTGGTGTCGGATTCGGTCCAAGTGGAGAAGGTTATGTGCGATTCACCGCATTTGGTAGCCATGAACGTACCGAGGAGGCTTTGGCACGAATAGAAAAATGGTTTGGTAAATAAATCATTTCATAAGGAGATAATAATCAGAAAATTATAAGTTCAACAAAAAATAACAGAATATGGAAAACTTAAGATTTCAAGTTGTCGAGGAGGCATTCAAGAAGAAACCGCTCGACGTAAAAGTTCCTGCTGAAAGACCTTACGAGTACTTTGGCAAGAAAGTTTTCAACCGCGAACGCATGTATAAGTATTTGCCAAAGGATGTCTACGATAAGATGATTGATGTGATTGATAATGGGGCTCGTTTGGACCGTGCAGTGGCTGACGAAGTTGCTAAAGGTATGAAGCAGTGGGCTACCGAAAATGGTGTTACACACTACACACACTGGTTTCAGCCGTTGACAGAGGGTACCGCAGAGAAGCACGACTCATTCATTGAACACGACCACAAAGGTGGTATGGTAGAAGAGTTCAGTGGCAAACTATTGGTACAACAGGAACCTGATGCTAGTTCATTCCCAAGTGGAGGTATCAGAAGTACATTCGAGGCTCGTGGTTATTCTGCATGGGATCCTACATCTCCTGTCTTCATCATCGACGACACACTATGTATCCCAACAGTCTTCATCAGCTACAGTGGTGAGGCTCTTGACTATAAAGCACCATTGCTTCGTGCCCTTCGTGCTGTAAGTGCAGCTGCTACAGAGGTATGTCACTACTTCGACCCTGCAGTTAAGAAGGTAAATTCAAACCTTGGTTGGGAACAGGAGTATTTCCTTGTTGACGAGGGACTCTACTCTGCCCGTCCTGATCTATTGCTTACCGGACGTACATTGATGGGACACGATTCTGCTAAGAACCAGCAGATGGACGACCACTATTTTGGAACCATTCCTGATCGTGTACAGGCCTTTATGAAGGATCTTGAGATTCAGGCTCTTGAATTGGGTATTCCTTGTAAGACTCGTCATAATGAGGTGGCACCTAACCAGTTTGAGTTGGCTCCAATCTTCGAAGAGACTAACCTTGCAGTAGACCACAACATGTTGTTGATGAGTTTAATGAAGAAGGTTGCTCGCAAACACAAATTCCGTGTCTTATTGCATGAGAAACCATTTGCAGGTATCAATGGTAGTGGAAAACATAACAACTGGAGTTTGTCTACAGATACAGGTGTATTGTTACACGCACCAGGCAAGACTTCAACAGACAATCTTCGTTTCGTTGTCTTCATTGTAGAGACATTGATGGGTGTTTATCGTCACAATGGATTGTTGAAGGCAAGTATCATGAGTGCCTCCAACGCACACCGTCTAGGAGCTAACGAGGCACCTCCAGCAATCATCTCCAGCTTCCTTGGCAAGCAGGTATCTGAATTGTTAGACCATATTGAGAATGCAGACAAGGATCAGTTGGCATTGGCAGGCAAACATGGTTTGAAGATGGATATTCCAGTCATTCCAGAGTTGCTCATCGACAACACCGACCGTAACCGTACGTCACCATTTGCCTTCACAGGTAACCGTTTTGAGTTCCGTGCCGTAGGTAGTGAAGCCAACTGTGCATCAGCCATGACAGCTCTTAACAGTGCGGTAGCAGAGGCACTTGTTAACTTTAAGAAACGTGTTGATGCTCGTATCAGTGAGATCAAGAACGATCCACAATATGCAGCAGGTACAGGTCACACAGCTAAGTTCCACGCTATCCTCGACATCGTTCGTGAAGATATCAAAGAGTGTAAAGCAATTCGCTTCGACGGCAATGGATATAGCGACGAATGGGTGAAAGAGGCTGAGAAACGTGGTCTTGACGTTGAGAAGTCTTGTCCTAAGATCTTCGAGAGATACCTCGATGAGAAGAGCATCCAGTTGTTTGAGGGTCTGAAAGTGATGACTCGCAAAGAGTTGGAAGCACGTAACGAGGTGAAATGGGAAACCTATACTAAGAAGATTCAGATCGAAGCACGTGTATTAGGTGATCTATCCATGAATCATATCATTCCAGTTGCCACAAGATACCAAAGTCAGTTGTTGGAGAATGTGGAGAATATGAAGGATATATTCCCTGCAGATAAAGCAGAAAAGCTCTCTGCTCGAAACATAAAGATTATTGAAGAGATTGCAGAGCGTACTTCTTCTATTGAGAAGCAAGTGGAGGAATTGGTCAACGCTCGCAAGGTTGCCAACAAGATCGACGACGAACACAAGAAAGCTATCTCTTATCACGACAAGGTAGAACCAAAATTAGATGCTATCCGTAGTGAAATAGATAAGTTGGAGTTGATTGTTGACGACTCTTGCTGGCCACTCCCTAAATACAGAGAATTACTGTTCATCCGATAAGAAATTCAAATCACTCGAAAAGAAGACGAAGCCCCGACCCTATGGTTGGGGCTTCGTTGTATATTTCTATACAGTTTTTGTGAATGATAAAATTTTTTCTGAAATTTGTAATAAGATCGCACATAACATGAAGGTGGGTTCTGTAAAATCATCGTAAGCACAGAATATGAAATATATATACAATGATCTTGTTTTTTTGAAGGAATATAAGGAGGTTTATCTACAAACAGAGGAAACCTTTAAAACGGACCTTGCTATCTGGGTGACTGCTATGTCTTTTTCACCAATGATTGCTTCAGAAATAGATGATAAATACAGTGGAAATGCTGCTTTTGCGTTTGTGGCGTTTGAAGGCCTTTTTCTTGCTGCTATCATGATAATAATACATCAGAAAAGGAAGAAAAAACTTCTAAAAAAATACGGTATAAACAAAGAAGAAGCGGACAACTATTATCAATTTCTATCAAAAGATATAGTATATGCTCCATTGTTACAACGGGTATGCCAACTGAATCCAGATGCTAAAGAAACACAAATTGAGTGGATGAAAAAATGGTTCCGCCTTGATGATGCTTCAATCTCAGAATATATCTTTGATAGAAAATATAACAACGACGAAGAGATGGAAGAGGGAAAGGACAGAACAGTGGAAAAGTTGAAGGAAGAAGATATATCATATATAAAAACATTCATCAACAGGCTATTCCAACTCGTTATCTTGGAGGACGGCATCCATAATGATGAATGGAAACTTATGATGCGGTTAATAGCACAATTGGGATTAAACAAGAATTACGTCAATTACTTTAAAAAGCGATATGAGTCCCTGCGCACCGAATTTGATGAGTACGAGAAGAGAAGCGGCAGTTCGGAATATAAATATGTCTACTCCCTAAAAGAGTATTACGCCACCTTAGGGTTGGAAGAGAATGCCACCGACGAGGAAATCAGACGTGCCTATCACGACCTGGCCCTGCAGCACCACCCCGACCTACCTAAGAATGCTAGTCGAATCGAGGAGTGCGAGAAGATGATGATGAAGATTAATGAGGCGTATGAAAAAGTGAGAAGGTGAATGATATGTATTATCTATAAAAAGTAATGAAGATGGAATTATTGGAGAAAGACAAAGAGTTCCTGAAGGAATATGAGGAAACAGAGACGCCAATTGAAAAAATTCTTTCATATATAACGGCATTCTCATTTATTATATTTATATTAATATTAATATTGGCACTATTAGAATCAGAGTTCTGCATAGATCAGAAAATAATTAATATACTCGGCTATATATTTGCTATATGTGGGTTTAATCTATTTTTTTCTTTTCCATTACTTGCATTGTTTATCATCCCGATAAAAACAAGAAATTTTTGTAAAACCCATAGTATAAGCAAACAGGAATTCAAAAGTCGATATAATACTTTAATGAATTTAAATACCATGTTTTACATACCATTATTACAACGTTTTTGTCGATTGAATCCTGATGCAAAATCCACACAAATTGAGTTAATAAAAAAATGGTACAACATTGATAACAACATAATTTCAGATTATGTTATTGATAAAGAATATAGCGAGGAGGAGAATGACAATGCTGTAAATCAATTAAAAACAAAAGACCTCGGCGAGAAAAAAACATTCATCAACAGGCTATTCCAACTCGTTATCTTGGAAGATGGCATTCATAACGATGAGTGGAAACTTATGATGCAGTTAATAGCACAACTGGAATTTAATAAGAATTACGTCAATTACTTTAAAGAGCGATATGAGTCCCTGCGCACCGAATTTGATGAGTACGAGAAGAGAAGCGGCAGTTCGGAACATAAATATCTCTACTCCCTAAAAGAGTATTACGCCACCTTAGGGTTGGAAGAGAATGCCACCGACGAAGAGGTCAGACGTGCCTATCACGAACTGGCCCTGCAACACCACCCCGACCTACCTAAGAACGCAGATCGAACGGAGGAGTGCGAGAAGATGATGATGAAGATTAATGAGGCGTATGAGAAGTTAAGAAGTAAGAGTTAAGAATTAAGAGTTGCGCTCGTCGAGGATGTGCAC
>CACZUS010000089.1 GCA_902784425.1 uncultured Bacteroidales bacterium | reverse complement strand
CAAGAAACTCGGTGTGAAATGACACGCTATAGAAGCGCTAAATAAAACGCAAAACCCGCTGAAACCAGCGGGTTTTGTTGTTGGTGGGACGTACTGGACGGCTGGATTGATTATATAGGAGCATTATTTAACAACAATTTATTGAGTCTCAAATTTTTTGAGCAATCTATTATGTTTTCTTGCTAAATCATTGTTCTAATGTTTCCGTAAAACAGGGGGGTACTTACCACCTGGTTTTTTCATATTATCTTTGCAGCCAACACCTTAGAACTTTCTAATTGTTCATGAAGTGCAAAAATATAAAAATTTTAAATACCAAGATAATATGATTGAAATAAAGTATCGCACGAGAGTCTTTATCGACAGAAAGACAAAACGCGTCACCATCCGTGTAAGGTGGAGCAACTATGAGACCTCTTTCACACTGGATTGCAAGGCCGATCCAATGAAATGGGACGGCAACTTACAACGTCCTATGCCTGGCACCCTTCACAAGTTCGATAGGCAAAACTATAGTGCCAAAGTCATTTGCAACATCATTGATGAAGGGCTGGACATGATTAAAGTTGCTTTTACAAAATGTGGGATTGATTCCATTGTGCCATCAAAAGAGATACTGAAGACTATGGTTCGCGAAAAACAACCAGAAAATGAGCCTGTTAAGGTGAAAAAAACCTTGTCCGAATTATACGAGGAATATCAAGAGTCAAAGCGTGACGATCGAAATCTGATGAAGACTTCTTGTTATAAATTCATGCAAATATGGAATCATTTGATTGAGTGTCATCCACGTATTACATTGGAGGATCTCACAAAGGACAAGCTTCTTAAATTAAAGAGCTGGTATATTGACAAGGGTTATAGTAATGCCACAATTGCTAATCAGTTTAAATATCTGAAATCTTTTTTCATATGGCTGCAATCTGAGGGATATGAATTACAACCTGGAGTGTTCGCCTACAAACCAAATCTTACCGTTGTTTCCAAAACTGTAACCTTTCTGAAATACAACGAGCTGATGGCGTTTTATAATTATGAGTTTGACGATGATGATAAGAATCTCGAATTGGTCAGGGACATGTTTTGCTTTATGGCCTTCACTTCATTAAGATATAGTGACTTGGAGAACCTAAAAAAAGCAAATGTGTTTGATGACCATATCGAGGTCTGCACAAAGAAAACCCACGATAAACTATCTATTCCGTTGACAATCCACGCCAAGGAGATTATCAACAAATATAAGAGCCAGGATTACAAAAATGGTAAGATGTTCAGAGTGTATGCTAACCAAAAAATCAACGAGCTTTTGAAAAGGGCTGCAAAAAAAGTGGGGCTTGATCGAGAAGTCGTTTTGATCCATTATCAGGGAAATACAAGGGTCGAGGAGGTGAAAAAATTCTACGAGGTTATTGGCTGTCATGACGCGAGAAGAACGTTTGTCTGCTGCTCACTTGCTTTTGGAATACCACCGACTGTGGTAATGAGTTGCACAGGACATAGTACTTATAATGCTATGAAACCTTACATTGAAGTAGCTGACGAAACCCAAAAGACGGAATTAGCAAAATGGGATAAAGCTGAAAAGCAAAACGATATTAAGAATGATATTGCCAAAAAGCTGGAAGGTGTTGATGAAGCTACATTAATAAAGGTGTTGGAACTACTGAAGTCAGCCTGATGAAAAAGAGAAAAATACGCGATACCGGGTCGGTAAGTGGAAAAAAAGGACTTGCCGACCCAATATCGACACTTTTTTGTGGCTTTTGAAATCAACTTGACGAAAAAAAATACTTAAAAAATAATTCAATGTTATCAAAAAGTAATATCTTTGCCAAAAATTTTAAGTATGGAAGAAGCGTTGATGAAAAAAGACAATGAGGTGTGTTATAACACCCGAAAATCGCGGCTGTACAATAGGACGCGTAGGGGACTGCTCTCGCATGTGCGCAAGGGTGTATATGTGCCTTCATACTTGACAGATAAGTTCATGATAGCTTGTAATGCTGTAGAAAACGGATGCTTGGTATATCATTCGGCTTTGGAGTATTATGCCCTTCACACTCAATCGTTCAATTGGTTGTATGTCCATAGTACTACACCTTTCCGGATATTTGAACACTTGAATGAAACCTATCTTTTCAAGCCTGTCAGCTATCTGATAAATCCCCATATCGATCTTTCCAATGAGAGCTATCCTGTTCGGGTTACATCATTAAGCCAAACCATCATCGACTGCATCCGGCATATTGACCTTGCTGGCGGCTTGGAGGAACTGATGAACGCCTTGGATTGGATTGGCATTGATAAAATTGACGAGGCCGAAATGATGCAATGCCTTGATGCCGCTCCTTCGAAAAGCGTTTACCAAAGGGCAGGCTACTTGCTTACTATCTACAAAGACCAGATTGGGCTGTCTGAAGATTTCTTTAATTATTGCAAAGATCGGATGGGAAACAATGTCAGCTACCTATCGCCCAACGAGGACTGCGACGCATACGATAAATACTGGAAAATTTGTGTACCGAAAACAATCAAACACCAAAAAGAATATGAACTCTATTGAATTGACTAGGAAACAAATCACGGCTATAGCCGATGAATACAACTTCACGGCAACTAATGTTGAAAAAGTGATCCGACTCTGTAGTATTCTTGACGATCTGAGCAAATTGGATGCTTTCAAAGGGAAACTAGCTCTGAAAGGTGGTACGGCTATCAACTTGGTATTGATTCCAGGATTGCCACGTCTTTCTGTTGACCTTGATTTGGATTTGGCGATTGACTGCTCCAAGGATAAGATGTTTCAATTAAGGGAACAATTGGATGAAAGTCTATCATTCTACTGTGTTGAACATGGTTACACTTTGCGCAAACGGGAGAGTTATTCCCTGTGTTCTTATGAGTTGCTGTATGATACTGTCACTGGTAGCCGTGATAAAATCAAGCTTGATATCAACTATTTGGCACGTTGCCATGTTTTTGCCCCGATAGAATCTACCATCAGCCATCCGTTTGTTGACCCAAACAAGACCATCACAGTGTTCCACTTACGGGATGTTGAAATCTTCGGCAGCAAGATGGGGGCTTTCTTTGAAAGGACAAAACCGAGGGACTTGTACGATCTATATTCTCTTTCTCAATCAGAATTGATGAAGTGTGAAGAGGAAAAGATTTTATTGAGGAAGTGTGCCGTTTTTTACTCCACAATTGGCAATGACAGCATGGAAAACTGGTTGGAAAAGGATGTTGACAGCTTGACACAAATGAGTTTTAGCAAGATTAGGTCTCAACTTCTACCTATGTTACGAATCAAAGCTGGAGCATATCCCAAAGAAAAGATTGAGCTTTCAGTGGCTAACTTTGTGAAGTCAGTGATGCAACTTGACGATTATGAGAAGGAGTTTATCGAAAGATTTCAAACAGGAGATTATCAACCAGAGTTGTTGTTTGGGTCTCAGATGATACACTTGGGACATCATCCTGTAGCATTGTCGACATTGAGTAAGATAGGAAAATGAGGAATTGACAATAACTCTGAGAACAAACTGAATAAAATAACAGCAGAACAAAACGGCGGCAAGGACAAAACCTTTGTTGCCGCTTTTTTTATGTGCCAAAAACACTTAGGAAGCCTGAATTTAAGATAATTTGTCATGTTTTTGTTGGCAAAAATATTATTTCTGAGCATTGTTTATCTGAATAATATGACAGAAAAATGACCTTTTTGTCAGAATAATTATATTTTTCTTATAAAAATATTATTATTTGATTATCAATAGGTTGTGCATTTTTTTTGATGTGTGACAGGCTCGAAAGCGACGATGACAGGCTACGATGGCTCGTCTGGAAGCGCAATACGAAGATGAAGACAAATCACAAAATTGCAATTGCCCTTGGTCTCAACCTTCAAGGAGCAGAAACGGCAAAAGCACACCTTATTAAAAGAGGTTTTGCCGAGACTAACATCAGAATCACAGTGAATCCACAAGACATCCTCAACCTTTCAGACGGTGAGGTTGAACTTGTAGCCATCCAGACTCACCCAACGAAAATGTCGGTGTGGAAGAGTCAACTCCCAATGTGCAACCACTTACAGGCTGCACACATCAACCATGTAATCGTAAAAGCTAATGTCTAACTTTAAATAATTATGACTATAAAGAAAAAAACATGTAATGCATCGATGCCTAAGAGTGCCAACAGCAAGAGTTGTGTTGAGGTTGTGTTCCGAATGCTAACTATCGACAAGGAGGCTGCTTGAACTATAAATACCCACAACCGATCACATTGATAGGTATTGCAACTGATTTCAAGGAACGATGCAACAATCAACCAATCAGTAAATAAACACTAAAAAAATGGAAGAATTACTCAACAAACCGCTTATTACCTGTACCCTTGGCGATTTCAAATCAATCTTGTCCGAAGCTCTGCGCGATAAGGAGTTGGAGGATTTGGCCGCAGCACCACCCAAGAAATACGTCTATGGCTTGGCGGGTCTGATGAAGCTCTTTGGTTGTAGTATCTCAACCGCTGAGAGAATCAAGCAGTCGGGAGTCATAGACCAAGCAGTTAGTCAGGTAGGCGACATCATAGTGGTCGATGCAGAGCTGGCGTTAGATTTACTTCGGGTTAGCGGTAGGCATAGGAACATCCTTTCACGAATGTCAAACCATTAAATCAGAATACTATGAAATCAACGCAAACAACAACTGGGAGCGTCCACTTCGACGCTCCCACCATTACCAAGACTGACAGTTTCGTATGCACAACCGCTACAACACTCCCAGCCACCAACTATGGACAACCAAGGTATAGCATAATAATAATCAATAATTTAACTATAATTAATCAATATGAAAAGTATTAAATTCAACAAGGAAAACAGTTTTATCGGTAACGCTGTAAAATCAATGTCCAATGTCAACGAGAATCCTAATGAGAGTATTAAAGTCGGTCCAGTCAGTTACAAAGGCTCAAATCTAAAGACTGTAGCCAAGGTCGGTCTAGGCGTGGGTGCTTTCGGAGGATTCTGCTGGCTATGCTACAAACTATACAAGTTCTGCAAGAAGCCTGAAAACGACATCAACGTTGCTAATGCCAAGTCCGAAAACAATGTCAACGAGCACCACGAAGCCAGTAAAGACAACATGGCCGAGGATGACAATCGTACCGACAACGAGATTCGCAAAGAACAGGCCAAAAGCGAAATTAGGATGAATGAGCGTAAACAGATGATGGAGTTGAGACAAACCGTCAACCCAGCCACCATTTCACCAGCGAAGAAGAAACTGAGTCTTAAAGGGTGGATTGATAGTTTCCGCGCAAAGTACCCAATGCCAGACTATTCTTCCATCCCATTCCTTGCGTCCATCCTTGACGGCTGCCCTGACAATTACAAGGATGCGATGATGTTAAGCTTCCTCCCGGAATGTGGCGCGCTGTGTCTCTCTAAGGCCAGAGCAAAATTTTTGGACGGCCAGATGCATTCACCCAGCCTTCAGACCATTGTTGAAGGCGTGCATGGCTCAGGTAAGGGCAAGTTCCTCCAATTGCACAAGACCCTTTTTGAAAGAATCATCAAAACAGACGCTGCGAGGATGCCCTACCAAAAAAGCGGCCTTTACATCATCCAAACCGCTGGTATTAACATCAGCCAATCCATGTTCTATAATGTGGTGGCTCATAACCAAGACGTTCACATTTACGCCATCGAAACTGAAACTCCTATCGTTGAGCGCGTTTTCAAGAAACCTAATGGACTTGGTTTCGATTATCTGCGCTTGGCTTTCCACAATGAACCGATTTACCAGAACAATAATAAAGGTAAAGGGGGAGTATGTGGCTCTTTCAAGGTCTTTTTTAACTACACTTTCACGGGTACGCCAAATTCAATCTCTTCCCTTATTGGCGAGGAGGAAGTGGAAGACGGCACGGCCTCTAGAATATGCTTCACTCTTATTCCAGAAAGTGGGCGCAAAATTCCATCTGTGAAGTTCCCAGAGGGTGATGAACTGGAGGCGATGAAAGACCAGATTGACGCTTGGAGAGAACAGTATTGCTTCAAACTCGACTATGAAGGCGACCAAGCCTGCCCTGAAACCGTTATCAATCTCGATTATATCTGCGAAGCACTACAGGAATGGCTTGACGAGCAATATGACATGGGAATGGAAGAAGGAAACGATGTCCGCAAGGAGGATCGTGCACGGATGGCCACCATTGCCTTCCACGCTGCAATCGTCCTTCACATGCTTGCTGGAGAGCCCCAACCGAACGACCGCAAACTCAGAAAGACCGTCAGGGATCTCACCATCTACATCGCAAACTACTGCATGGAACGTTACCTCTCCAAGTTTACGGATTTTGGCCTCCAGGTTCAAGTCAACGAAGCCAGCGCCGACAACACGACTACCACTACTTCGGCTCCAAAACATAGGCCGCTTACCCAGGAGGAAATCGACGAGTGGTATAGCGTGCGCGGTTCACTTGATGAAAACGGAAAAATAATCGGCTTAGGCACAATCGCCATGAAGTTGGGTGTGGATAAGTATTCGGTGAAGAACTCTTTCGATAGGTACGAGCGAAAAATGGGATTGAAATAGCCAGTTTAGTCCATTCAATTCGAAAAGCCCATCCAATGAGGTGGGCTTTTTTTGTGGGTGTAAGCGAGGGTGTGAAGAATTTGAATCGGGGGTGTAAAGGCATCGAATTGGGGGTGTAGAACCACGAAGCGCATTTTTTGACAGATGGCGTTACTTATGCTTATACCATCTGCTTATCAATTGGTTAGGTATTGATACATGTGCTATTACAAGGGGTGTAAAATGGTAGCACCCCTTATTGCTTCAAAAAAACACTTTTGAGGTCAATTATATCCCGTTCTGCTTACTTGGGATTTCATCGTGAATTTGCGATGGAAGTTATCTATCGGAAAATATGCCTATCTTTGCACACTATGAAGCAGCGTACCTATATAGCCATAGACCTCAAATCCTTCTACGCATCAGTCGAGTGTGTGGAACGTGGTCTTGATCCCCTGAATACAAACCTGGTCGTTGCGGATGAATCACGTACAGAGAAAACCATTTGTCTTGCGGTCTCACCTTCATTGAAATCCTATGGTATTCCTGGTCGCCCTCGCCTGTTTGAGGTCATACAGAAGGTCGCTGAAGTCAATCGTGAGCGTAAGAGGTATATTGCAGGCTATCAATTTCACGGCATATCCTATCTTGATACGGAATTGAAAGAGAATCCGGATTGGGAAGTGGATTATCTCATAGCACCACCGAGAATGGCATATTACATTGACTACAGCACCCGAATCTATCAAGTCTATCTGAAGTACATTGCCCCGGAGGACATCTACCCTTATTCCATCGACGAGGTTTTCATTGATGTTACTGACTATCTTGACAGCTATAAGATGACGGCGCATGAGTTGACCTTGAAGATGGTAAGGGATGTACTGAAAGAAACAGGCATCACTGCTACGGCGGGCATCGGAACCAACATGTATCTATGCAAGGTGGCTATGGATATTGTGGCTAAGCATATTCCAGCCGACAAAGATGGTGTGAGAATTGCAGAACTGGATGAAATGAGTTATCGTCGGAAACTTTGGAACCACAGACCCATCACTAGCTTTTGGAGGGTCGGGAAAGGTATCGCTCAGAAATTGGCAGAGTATGGGATGGACACAATGGGAATGGTGGCCAGATGTAGCATAGACAACGAACAACTCTTATACAGTCTCTTTGGTGTGAATGCTGAACTCCTAATAGATCATGCTTGGGGATGGGAACCTGTCGGGATGAAGGATGTCAAAGCATACAAGCCTGAGACTAATTCAATCAGTAGCGGTCAGGTGCTGTCAGTGGGATATGACTATAAGAAGGCTAAAGTTGTAGTGCTTGAAATGGCCGATGATGTAGCGTTGAATCTCGTAAAGCATCATTTTGTTGCGGATCAAATCATTCTTACCATCAACTACGACGCTGAGAATCTGACCAACCCGGAATTGAGGTCGAAGTATTTTGGTGAGATTACGACTGACTATTATGGCAGACAGGTTCCAAAACACGCCCACGGAACGGCTAATCTTGATACACCCACATCATCAGGGAAGGTCATCACACAGGCAGTAAAGGATTTGTATGTGAAAATAGTCAACCCTAACCTGCTCATACGTCGAATCAACCTTACCGTGAACCATGTTGTAAGTGAAGAAGAGGCGGCATCACTAACAAATCCATCCGAGCAGCTTGATCTTTTTACCGACTATGCAGAGAAAGCACGGGATGAGGAGGAAAAAGCTGAAGAACTGGCTAAGGAGCGAAAAGTTCAAGAGGCTTTACTCGGCATCAAAGAGAAATATGGCAAAAACGCTATTCTGAAGGGTTTGAATTTTGAGGAAGGTGCGACAGCCAAGGAACGCAACCAACAGATAGGAGGACACAAGGCATGAACGAATACGACGACATCATCAACATGCCGCATCATGTATCATCGAGGCATCCCCAAATGAGCATAATGAACCGCGCTGCCCAGTTCGCTCCGTTTGCAGCTCTTACGGGACACGCTGCTGCTATCGAAGAGACTGCGCGCCTGACTGATGAGCAACATGAACTCGCCGATGAGGACAGTGAGGCCTTGAATCAGAAACTGGCCTATCTTCGGGAGAACCTCCATGAACACCCTCTCATTACAATCACTTATTTTGAAGAAGATGGACGTAAAATCGGTGGCGCATACAAGACCATCGAAGGCCAACTGCAAAACATCGACGATTATAACATGTCGATCGTTCTGAAGAATGGGGAAACTGTCTTTTTAAAGTCGATTTTTGATATCCAATACTAGAACGAAGCCTTACAAAACACCTTACCTATTACCTGATTTCTCTAAAGTGTGGTGAGAGAAATGATCTATTTATGTTTTGCGTTTTTGCCTGGTTTTCTGTTGATTATCTCGTCTTTTACTTATTACTCATTATGATTGGATAAGTGAGAAACTGGCGTATTTTGGCTTTCTTCGATGTTATGGGTAATGTGTGAATCAGATGCCTACTTTGCCTACCATCTTTTTTTTTCATATAGGCTGCATGAATGAATGGTTGAAGGTAAAACTACATTTTGCGTTTCATCTGCCGTTACTTCTTTATATATGATTATAAATTAACTAATTATAAAAGTAATGATTTGTACTTGCAGTCTGAATTTAATTTAAAATTTGTATCAAGATGGAAACTATTTACAACGAAGCGAAGAAGATTAACAGCCAGATTATGTCGGCAAAGCCATACGAGCCGTTTTACACCAGCAATGATGGCAACGATGTTATTTACACTGGCGAGATGAACAACAATCAAATCGAAGTTTTTTTTGCCACCATCATCAACGGTGAGCCTACTGCGGCTTGTGTGCATTATATGTACAAGGATGCCAAGGATACAATCGGTATTGCAGCAATAGCTAAACATTTCTACGAAGATGCTGTTGATACGGTGAAAAAACTGAACGATGATTAACTAGTGAAAATAGGAAGACTGGCACTTTTTTAGTGTCAGTCTTTTTTCCCCTTCTGGATACATTGTACATGGAAACACAATATGCCTATTCAACGGCTGAGGCTGTTTTTTTTGTACTTATTCCTATGAATTGGCAATGAGTTAAGCCGATAATTTTTCATGGTTGATTGAAAAGTCATAGTTTCTTTGGTATTCAGAGTCTCT
>CACZUS010000088.1 GCA_902784425.1 uncultured Bacteroidales bacterium | reverse complement strand
TGGCAACAAATAGTCATTCAAAATCAAATACCATGTAGTGTCTGAGATATAGGCATACGTTGGACCAAACTCTGGGAGAGAGAAGAAATCGGATAATAATGAATCTACAGACCAATTAGATTCATCCACAGTGACAGGAACCACAAAATTATGATAGCCACGCCATGCGGAAGGTATCGTATCAACACCATCAGGAAGATATTTTATTATTCTTCCATAAGTCCTAGCGAATGTCCATGTCAATGAATCTGAAGATATTTTGTTCGGATCTGTTCCAAAACGAATCGTATCTAATCGTCTGACCTTTGATGAAAGCAAATTGGCTTGTTGAAACGTTGCAAGAAAATTATTCACATTAGTAAACTTATCAAAGTTGATAATCTCACTCGTATTAAATCCTGTACCTCCAAATGTCTGAAACATAGAAATAGAAAGCGGATTTTCTTTATCCGAGAACTTTATGTAACGTATTCCCTCAGAATCCAAACCTTCGCAAAGGGCAAATGTTTGTGACAAATCTGAAATTCGTGTAAACGAAGACAAATCAATAGAATCTAACGGACAAGCAACAAAAGTTTGAATAAAACTTACTTCATTATTGTTTTCTGTGTCAGAGAAGAATACACGTTTCAGTTCCTTGCATTCGCTAAACGTACTATTCATACATATAATATTTTCGAAACAACTCAAATCCACTTCCAATAATCCTAGAGCGTAAAAATTTTCCGCATAACGTCCAATTCCAGCAGATGCAAATGTATTAGTGAAGTCAACAGGCGATTGAACCTTTTCTTTCGGAAATTTCACCGTATTCAAATAAGTAGCATTTTGAAAGAACCCTACAAAACCATCCGTAACATCTATCCGAGAATTACTGAAATCAGCATACAAAAGGTTTTCACATCCTTTTTCATTCTGCCCACTTACCAGTTTGACCGAATGTTTCAATCTGGCAATATCTTCATTATTCAAATCTCCGTATGTGAAGATTGAATCTGCATAATGCAACTGTCCTGGTTGTAATTCCTCAATAGGAATAAATGACTTAAATGAATTTGGAAGACTATATGAAACATATTTGTCATAGTTGGCAACATTCCAATATACCTGATTCTTACTCCATACATAATCTGGCATGGAATCATTTTTTATTCCACAATAGAGTGCGTCATACTCATCCTTGTTCACTTCTTGAATGTTTTTTACTATTACCTCAGTCTCACCCTTTACACATTTCCACACCGTATCTTGAATTGCACAGAATTTTGGAGACAGATTACTTACTACAGATTTCCCAGTCTCATCATTAAAATGTATATAAAATGAATCAATAGGATAGACTACATGGGTTGAAGAGCGTTTCAACCAATTTGGAATCTCTCCAAGTCCATTAACTAAATAGATGAGGGCATCACATCCGTCAAACGCATCCGAGACACAATCACTGCAAGACGGACTTGTATATTGTGTTTTTTGTGTGATGTTTAACTGAAAATCCGATAAACTATGGCAATCTCTAAAGACTTTATATCCCACATATGAAATTTTCACATACTCAAGATTATTGATGTGTTTCAAATTCACACAACCATCGAATAGATAATCATCTAAATACACAGAACTATCCATTTGGGTCGAAAAAGAGATGGACTCTAAACTTTCACATCCATTAAAGGTATAGCTCATATAACGAATATTTTCTATTTTATCAAAATTGTTAACTTTTTTCAGGGAATCACACAAGATAAATGTTCCAGACAAAGAGTCTATACGCATAGACGTATCTGGCAAAGTGACACTAATTAACTTTCTGCATCTATGGAAAGTAGAATTCAGATTCGTGATAAAATATAGCTTGTCTAAATTTTTCACTTCTTTCAATTCTTCCGAAGATTCAAATGCATCTTCCAAATTAATCTCATACCGACAAGTGTCTGATGGCAATATAATTTTTCGAAGAGGTGATTTACCCAATTTGACCAAACATTTTATAGATGCATTCTTCATTTGCACTATCTTTTCTATCGAATCCATTTCACTCTGTCGGATGGCTCCCATAATCTTAATGGAATCCAAGCCTAAATAGAGAGAATCGGCACATGAATCAAACGGACGAATCGTACATCCTCTACCTTTATATCCAACGACAACAAGTTCAGTATGAGGTATTAGTTTCTTCCATCTATACTCTTTTATGCATTCATTTTTCAATCCACACCAGACATGTTGTCCATCTTGCAACTTATACTTTCTCATTTCCTCACACGATAATGTTTCTGCTGTATCAAAAGACTCTCCTACTTTCCATACAGTGTCATTTGCTATAATATTACGCGGAACTGTCAAATGAGGCCAGATTGTTTTATCTTTTAAAACAACATATTCTGCAGTAGCGATGGAATCGAATGTAGTCACCAAATTAGAACATTTGAATTTCTCCGGTGCCGACATATACAAGGCACTATCCACCACAAACACAGCAGGACAAGATATGCCAAAAGAGGCTTCGATTCTCGCATCAGGGGCCACATTCTTTCCCAATATAACACTATCTAACGACCTACAAGAATAGAACGTCTCTTCATCAAGATATCTGATGTATGTCAGCTTTTCTAGGTTGTAGATGTGTTTTAAATTCACCGCATTTTTAAATGCGCCATCCAGAGCAACTTTGCATTCATTCGGATATTCTTCCGGGAAATAAAATCTGTTTAAACTCTCCCATGAATAAGGATAGGTACTCATCGAATATAAATTTGAAACAAAAATTGCTTTCGACCAATCCATCACATACTTCGTTTTACAAGCATATTTACATATGCGTGAAACGGCATCACTAGTCAGCTCACCTCGAACAGCAAATGAATCTACTTCGTTTTCTTTAAACAAATTGTATATTTCACTCTCATCAGAAAACACAATTGAATCGCCCCCTGTATAAGCGACAAACTCCGTCTCAGCCTGAATATTAAAATGGACTAATAACATCAAAAATAGTCCTAACGTAAACCCTTTTTTCATTTTGAAAATTTTTAAGTAATCTATTCTAAACCATTTGCCAAATTGTTGCTCATAACAAACAACTTATCAAAAGTATTCACTATTTATGAACGAGACAAATATTTTTTGATAAAATTACCCCCCCACTCGTTTCTTGACTAATATCAATTAATATTTTAGGTAAGTTCTATATATTCATTATGAGGGATTTATGAATTTTAAAGAGATGCCGCATCCGTTTAATTTAGATCGTACTTTTACTCCATCCAAAAGAGTTCCTCAATGATATAATCCGAAATAAAAATTCCCTCTTCCGATAAATAGTAGTGTTGTCCTTCTTTTATCACCTTTCCTTCCTTTATATATGTATCAATCATTCGCAGAAAATAATCTTTCAAATCCTTTCCAAAAAGGTTTTCCAACACTGCAATATCCACTCCCTCTTTCTTTCTCAACCCAGTCATGACATATTCGTTGTAACGAGTGAAGTTATCTAGTGTCTCCGTATTATAATAGGTATCACCTTCAGCCATCTTTGAAATGTATAATCTGCTGTTTGCTATATTCCACCTACGACTTTGTCCATCAAAGGAATGGGCGGAAGGTCCCACACCTAAGTAAGGTACATAATTCCAATACGATGAGTTATGTTTCGACTCATAGCCAGGAAGGGCGAAATTAGAGATTTCATAGGGCACATACCCATTCTCAGAAAGCATATGTCTCAACAATTTAAACATCTCAAAACTCAACTCCTCATCCGCCTCCTGTATCTCTCCCCTATCGCGCATTTTCGTCAGCATGGTTCCCTCCTCAAACGTCAGACTGTAAGCCGATATGTGTTGAACATTCAAATCTATCGCTTGTTGAATATTCACTTTCCATCCCGTCAAAGTCTGTTGAGGTAAGCCATAAATCAAATCAATACTTATATTATCAAATCCAATTTGTTGTGCTAAGCGAACCGTCTCTATAGCTTTTTGAGCAGTATGTCGCCTGTTGATTTGTTTCAAATCAGCGTCGTTAAAACTCTGTATGCCAATACTCAAACGAGAGACGCTAAGAGACTTCAGTCCCTCCAAATAATCAGCAGAAAGGTCCTCCGGATTCACCTCCATTGTGAGTTCCTCCACGGCACAGTCATAATTATCATAAACAGTTTGCAGAAGTGTCGACAACTCTTCCAGTGTAAGTTGAGAAGGTGTTCCGCCCCCCAAATAGATGGTTCGAACGGGTTCCTTCAAATAGTGTTTTCGATCGGCCAACTCCTTTTCTATGGATGTCAATAAAAGCGAACGATTCCCTTTATAGGTAGAGGAATAGAAGTCGCAATAATAACAGCGACTTTCACAAAAAGGAATATGAAGATAGAGACCTGCCATGTTGCAAAGGTATCAAAAAAGAGGCAAAAAGCGTTTATTTGCCAACAAATGAAAACATTTTAAGTATATTTAGGATAATTATGACTTCGGAAACTAAAAATATTTCTTTAAATTTGCGGTCGTTTTGTGGATTATGAGGAAGACATCTCAATCCAAAAATGAAGGTTAACTTAAGAGGGAAACATACTAAAAAGCCCTTTTTCACGTTACCCCTTTAAACGTTTAAAGAGAGTATAATGTACATTATTAAGAGACAGTTATTTAAGATTCTTATTCTAATTGCCATGTGCACCAGCTTCGGACTGCAAGCCAATGCACAAACCCATTTTTTAGGAGAGATAGGGGCACTTGGTGGTGTATCCTATTATAATGGAGATGCAAATTCCACGAAGATATTTAAGAACAATGATTTGGCATTCGGGGGACTCATACGGGCACACATCACTGATCGATTTATGGTTAAACTCAATGTGATTCGTGGTGCAGTACATGGTGACACGAACGATTTTGCTGATGTATATCCATATCATCAGCAAGCCTCTTTTGATCAAAGGTTTTGGGATATAGGGTTACATTTCGAGCACAACATGATAAAATACGGAATGAGTTATTGGGATCGTGAGATGAAGCGTCACACGCCCTATTTCTTGATTGGACCTGGATTGACGAGTTATCGTCAGTGGAGAGGTAACCAAATCACATTCAACCTCACTTTTGGCATAGGCTATAAATTTAAGTTGTGCGAGCGTTTGAACTTAGGTGCGGAATGGTCTATGCGCAAGTTGTTTGTAGACGATTTTGATGTAACAACAACCAAAAACACTATATTGAACAATCCCTATAAAATGGATCGTTCATGGCTTAAAAACAACGACTACTACACATGTGCTTTTGTATTCCTTTCTGTCGATTTGCTGAAAAGGAACGGAGCTTGTAGAACAGTTAAATTTTAAGAAGGATATGTCAAAAATAGAATTGATCGATAAAAATAAGGTTCCACGTCACGTAGCCATCATTATGGATGGGAACGGCAGATGGGCGAAGCAGAAGGGTCATGATCGAATCTTCGGTCATCAAAACGGCGTTGATTCAGTCGACAAAGTAACAGAAGCGGCGTCCGAAATAGGTGTGGAATATTTAACCCTATATGCGTTCTCTACCGAGAACTGGAATCGACCAGCAGCCGAAGTGGATGCTCTAATGGAGATTTTCTCTTCTGCGCTAAAAGCACATATCGAAAAAATCAGCAAAAACAATGTTAGATTCATTGTCATTGGCGATTGGAATCGTCTTTCCGAAAAGACACGTACCAACATGCAAGATGCAATGAAGCTGACAGAGAAAAACAGCGGATTAAAACTCATCTTGGCCATCAGTTATTCTTCTCGTTGGGAAATCATCAATGCAGTGAGAAACATTTCAGAAGGTGTTCAGAAAGGAACAATCAGTCCGTCAGACATCACCGAAGAGTTATTCTCCAGCTATCTCACCACCAAAGGAATTCCTGACCCAGACCTATTAATCAGAACCAGTGGCGAGTATCGAATCAGCAACTTCCTGATGTGGCAACTCTCCTATTCTGAATTATATTTCACCGACCTCTGCTGGCCAGACTTCAAGAAGGAGGAGTTTTATGAAGCTATACTGAACTATCAAAAAAGAGAACGTAGATTTGGAAAGACGAGTGAACAGTTGTAACCCCTATGCGATGATGAAACGATTTATATCATACCTATTTTTCAGCCTCTCCTGCTTCTGCTTATCCGCTCAAGCAACTTCTGGAGACTCTATAGTCGTACCCGTAGATACAACCATCACCGCCCCTGCAGAAACATCCGTACATGTTCCCAATATCAACTATTCTGATATGCCAACAGAATATGAGATTGCCGATATTAAAGTAACAGGCGACTGCACCTACGACAAGTCTGTAATCGTCAACTATTCAGGTCTTTCAGTCGGACAGAAAATCAAATTACCTGGAGAGCAAATCAGCAAAGCCATCAAAAAATTCTGGAAACAGGGCCTTTTCTCCGACGTCAAAATCTATGCTGACAAAACAGATGGTAAAAAAGTATGGCTTAACATCTATTTAAAATCCAGAAGCCGTATTTCTGAAATCATCATAACAGGAACAAAAGACAAAGAAAAGGAAGACTTTTTGAAGAGTCTGCCTATCAAAAAAGGTGGTCAAATCACACCTAATCTAATTGTCCGCACCCAAAGTGCCATCAAAAGACACTATTATGGCGAGGGATATAGGAATGTAAGCACCAATGTAGTTCTCAAAGATGATGAGAATCAGCCTGGATATGCAAAAGTGAACATTCACATAGACAAAGGCAAAAAGGTGAAAGTTCACAAAATTTTCATTTCTGGAAACAAAGAAATGTTGCCACGTAAGATCAAACGAGGCATGAAGAAGACCAAAGAGAGCAGCATTCTCACAATCTTCAAATCAAAAAAATTCATCGAGGAAGAGTACCAGAATGACAAGGGATTAGCCATCGACAAATTCAACGAGTTTGGTTTCCGAGATGCCACATTGCTTAGCGACAGTGTTGTTCAATGTCCGAAGAAACCAAAACGAGTAGATATCTATATGGATTTTGAAGAGGGTAAAAAATACTACTTCAGAAACATCACATGGGTCGGCAACACAATCTACTCAAGTGATATGTTATCTTCCGTATTAGGTATCAAAAAAGGAGACGTATACAACCAGAAATTACTCAACGATCGTCTGACCGTAGATGAGGACGCTATGGGTAATCTCTACTTAGACAATGGATATCTATTCTTCAATGTTGAACCAGTGGAAGTGAATGTAGAAGGAGATTCCATCGACTTGGAGTTACGCATATACGAAGGACAACAGGCTGTTATCAACAACATTGTTATCACTGGTAACGATGCTATTTTCGAGCATGTCATCCGACGTGAGCTTCACACCAAACCAGGTCAGTTATTCAGCAAATCAGATCTTCAACGTTCGGCTCGTGAGTTAGCAGCCACCGGTCAATTCAATCCTGAGAAAATGGACATTCGTCCTGAACCAGACCCAGAGAACGGAACTGTGGACATCATCTATAACTTGGAACAGAAGAAAAATGACCAAGTAGAGCTATCCTTCGGATGGGGACAAGCAGGTGTAACAGGATCATTAGGTCTGAAATTCACCAATTTCTCCATGAGAAACCTCTTTAACAAAAAAGCATACTCTCCACTTCCTCAAGGAGATGGGCAAACGCTTTCGCTCTCCTACTCAACCAATGCACATTACTATCAATCGGCTAGCATCTCATTTATGGAGCCATGGTTGGGAGGAAAGAGACCTACGACACTATCAACCTCTGCCTACTGGTCTAAACAGAGTCAAATAAACAGCCAATATATCAGTCAAAACGATTACCAAAATCTATATTACGACAACTACGGATACAACTACTCCAGTGCGGCTGACCCTAACAAGTATATCATGACAATCGGAGCATCTGTAGGTATCGGAAAACGTCTTTCATGGCCAGACGACTACTTCTCCATCTACGGAGAACTTGCATACCGTCATTATTCATTGAAAGAATGGTATTATCTTGAAATCGCCAACGGACATGCTAACAATTTAAGTTTGGCTGGAACATGGAGCAGAAACTCATTGGATAATCCATACTATACACGTAGAGGATCCAGAATCTCCTTGATGGCTCAGTTGACCCCACCTTATTCATTGTTCAAAAACAATGACCGTATAAAAGAGTTGGTTGACAAATACAACAACGGAAATAAGAATGCAAACTATCACGGGCTATCTCGATCAGAATACGAAGAGATGCAAAAGGATTTGTATCGTTGGGTAGAATATTACAAATTAGAGCTTAAGGCACAAACCTTCACTCCACTTACACCTAATCAAAAATTAGTTTTGATGACACGTATGGAGTATGGTTTCTTGGGATATTATAATGAATACAGACGATCTCCATTCGAGCGCTACTACGTGGGAGGTGATGGTATGACTGGAACAAGCAGTACTTATGCCACCACAGCCGTAAAAGTTCGTGGTTATGATAATGGAGCTTTATCAACCCTAGTATCCCCAGATCGACATGAAGCCAACATATATTCAAGACTCTCTCTTGAATTACGTTACCCACTCATGCTCGAGACATCCACGACCATCTACGCACTACTTTTCGCAGATGCGGGTAATGCATGGAATGAATTCAACAAATTCAACCCATTCGATTTAAAGCGGTCTTTGGGAGTAGGTGTACGTATCTTCTTACCAATGATTGGACTGGTTGGTGTAGACTATGGATATGGATTTGACTTGTCAAAAAAAGCAGGAGGATCAAATAATTTCCACTTTGTTATTGGACAAGAATTTTAAATAATATATCTTCGTAGAGCGAAATTAAAATAACAATATAAAAATTAGAATGAAGTTAGGTATGAAAAAGGTAATTGTAGCAATAATAGCATTAGGGGTTGCTTTTTGCGCATCAGCACAAAAAGTCGCAGTGATCGATATGGAATACGTATTGAAAAATATTCCAATGTATGAATCCGCCAACGAACAATTAAAACAAGTTTCGGAAAAATGGCAGAAAGAGGTGGAGGCCAAAAACGAAGAGGCTAAAACCTTGTATAAGAATTACCAGACGGAAGTTGTTTTCCTATCTGATGAAATGAAAGTAAAAAAAGAAAATGAAATCGTCGCAAAAGAAAAAGAGGCAAACGAATTAAAAAGAAAATACTTCGGTCCACAAGGTGAATTCTACAAGAAAAGAGTTTCACTCATTCAACCAATTCAAGACGAAGTGTACGTTGCCGTGAAACAAGTTGCCGATGCCAAAGGATACCAAGTTGTGTTGGAGAAATCCAGCAGCACCAACATCATCTACTTTACCCCTAAAATTGACATAAGTGATGAGGTGTTGGAAAAACTAGGTCACTCAGGTAATAATTCGAAATAAATATTGTCTATTTTGAAAAAACATAAATATTAAATAAAATGCGTAAGAAATTATTTTTATTACTTTTTTTAGTTGCTCCCATTGCAACTTTTGCACAAAATGCAAACGTTAAATTAGGATACATCGATATCCAAACTTTATTCATCTCTATGCCACAGACTGCTGCTGCAGACTCTATCATCAAGAAAGCTGCCGCTCTTCGTGAAGCTGAAGTGAAACGATTGGAAGATGAATATACACGTAAGTTGCAAGACTACAAGGAAAACGAGCAAAAGTGGGATGACGTGATAAAACAAAACAGAATGGAGGAATTGCAATCTCTTCAATTAAAAATGCAAAACTTCTATCAACAAGCTCAAGCCGACCTTCAAAAACAACAAGAGCAATTACAAGTCCCTATTTTGGAGAAACTTCGTAAAACAATCGACGAAGTAGGAACTGAAAATGGTTTCTTATACATCTTCGACCTCAATACTCTTCAGTTCAAATCAAAAGACGCTATCGACGTCACTCCTTTTGTACAAAAGAAATTAGGTATCAAAGAATTGAAGACCATCACTCCTCAAATGTTAGGAAAATAATACAAAAAACATAAGATACGAGCAGTGTATAGATTTTCATCGATAATTACACTGCTCGTTTCCCTTTTTTATCCGACAACTAATTCCTCTCTATATTCATTTTTCAATGCTAATGTTTCCCGATACAGCAGGTCCCATCGGTCTATTTGATTCCGGTTATGGAGGTCTCACCATCCTAGAAAAGATTCGAGCCCTTCTCCCTCAATATGACTATATCTACTTGGGCGACAACGCTCGTACCCCATACGGAACACGTTCTTTCGATGTCGTATACGAATTCACAAAACAATCCACTGAGAAACTTTTCTCTTTAGGTTGTCCTTTGGTCATTCTAGCTTGCAATACGGCTTCTGCTAAAGCATTGAAATCCATTCAACAAAAAGACCTACCCAATTGGAACCCCAACAGAAGAGTGCTCGGTGTCATTCGTCCTACCACAGAAAAAGTAGGAGAGATTACCAAAACTCGCCACGTCGGTGTGTTAGGAACCGTGGGTACCATTCAATCAGAATCTTATCCCATCGAAATCCAAAAGTTGTTCCCTGATATTATCGTAACCGGACAAGCATGTCCTCTTTGGGTACCCCTAGTTGAAAATGAAGAGTTTGCCAGCGATGGAGCCGATTATTTTGTCAAAAAATACATCGACCAACTGCTAAACAATGATCCTCTGATTGACACAATCATTCTCGGATGCACCCACTACCCTTTGCTCCTTCAAAAAATACAAAAATATCTACCGCCTCATATCCAAGTTATCGCCCAAGGCAATATCGTTGCAGATAGCCTGAAAGAGTACCTTCAACGCCATTCCTTCCTAGAAAACCTTCTGACGAAAGGTGGTTCCTGCCGTTTTTACACAACTGAATCAGTGGAAAAATTCAAACATTCTGCCTCTATCTTCCTTCATCAAGAGGTTGACGTCACACACACACAATTACACTTGTAATTCACCTCTTCCAAAGCCCTAATTTTACAAGGAAGAAAAGACTTTTTATCTATACAGATTCCTCATTCTTATTACATTAACTACCTAATATTTAACAATTCTTAATACAAATTAACAGAAACTTAATTAGGAAAAAAAAATATTTAAATGTACCTTTGCCGTTGATTTTTTTTAAGGGGTTCTGGTTTATTCTGTAAGTAAAATTATAGGAAATTACTGATAAGAACTGAGAAGTGTTACGTAAAATATATAAATAACAAGCAAGGAAAATGAAATTTTCACATTCGCTTACATTGAAAAGCATATTATTATTCGTATTGGGTTTATTGTGTTGCATTCAGGCTAACGCACAATCTATAAAGGGACCAAATAATGCATGTGTCGGAGACCCTGTCTTTTTCACCGTTGATACTTATACTGCAAAAGACACTTTGCAATGGTGGATATCATCCAATGGATCTTCTTGGGAAAAATACAAATTGACTGTCAACAAATCATTGACTGTCAACGAAATGCCGAGCCACGATTTATATATAAGCGTAACAAAAATGGGAGTTAGCCACTCATCAAGCTCTCCATCCAAAAAGGTCAAACTACAAGACGATAATTGTAACTCAACCATCTGTAGACAGACATCCACAGGAGAATTCTTCTTCGGATCAGATTGCGACCCTAAAAGCGGA
This sequence comes from uncultured Bacteroidales bacterium, assembly GCA_902784425.1. Taxonomy (GTDB): domain Bacteria; phylum Bacteroidota; class Bacteroidia; order Bacteroidales; family Paludibacteraceae; genus UBA1181. Next base: position 8,124 of record CACZUS010000088.1, on the reverse strand, counting down.
AAATCGGGATCAAAATTTCACGGAGAAGCCAATGGTACGAACAACATTGTCGAATACTTTCCAAGTGATGTAATCATCGAAACCATCTACAACGGAAAAGAACTTAGAAGTTCAGGATTCTTTTCCGATAGTGTTCCTGGCGACGAAGCCAACTATTTCTTTAGATTCGACCCTTCCAAAAACAACATTCGTCCTTTCGAGTTGAAATTCAAATCATACCAAGGTAAATCCTTTAGCATCTTGATGCGATATTATATTGAATGGACTTGCGATATAGTCAACGGGGAGAAGAAAGAAAGTTCCGCAATGGATATCAAACTAGAAGGAACTTATGGTAGTCAGGTCGCTAATCAATGCCTTAATATAAACATAAAAGAGGTGGGTGGAGAATTCGAGAATTACAATAAATGTGGAACAAACCAACCAGAAATAACAATACCAGCAGGTCGTTTTCAATATGGTAAGCTCTATGTCGTCGACGTAATTTTCGACGGTATTTTCATCACCGACCAAGCCAACAATACACTACAACCAAGGCTCAATCTTAATGGAGAAAACTGCTACCACATTGCGATGGACTTCATCAGTTTTGAAAACCAACAAGTCTGCGTCACACCTCGTAGCGTCTGTGCAGGAAACCCAATCACTGTCAGCACCGCTGGTTTCAAATACAACACTGCTTTCGTTTGGAAAAAAGAGGTCAGTCCTGGCAGATTTGACGTAATTCCAAGCAGTGAAGTTACATACGACGACAAAAACAAAAAAACAGCTAATATCATCATCAAGAATCCTGGCGAATATAAATATAGAGTAGAGGATGCAAGTAATCATAATTTCTATGTAGAATTCACCCTTATCGGAGAAGACTGTGAGAACATTCTTGGTCCACAAATCACCGGAGAAAAAGATCTTTGTAAAGAAAAGAACAAAGCGCTCGAGCAAACCTACACCTTAAAAGAAACAGACGCTCTAACATGGTTGACAGGAACACTCTCATTTAAATGGTCATTATTCGATCCTACTGGTGCTGATGTTAGCTCATACCTCTCCTATTCCAACGGAAAGAAAAATGCAACAATCACCTTCCCTAAAGAAGCAAAAGTGAGCGATGATTACAACCAAAAGCCATACCTCCTCATTATGGTTCCAACCGAAAACAATATTGAGATAGAGGAATATATTGACACATTCGAAATCACACTTCATCGTACTCCTGATTTGTCTGGTCTTACTCCTTATGCTAAGGATATCTGTCCTAGCAATCCAGGAAAAGACACTGTAGCTTTCCTTGGATTCCACAACTTGGGTCTCGATGTTGCTGGATATACTTACACTTGGAAAGGTGCTCAAGCATTACGCGGAGATAGTGCCGCTACTCTTAGTATCAATCACAGCAACTATTGCTCATTGAAGTCAAACCGTAAACAAAGCTTTACACTGACGGCTAGCAATGGCGGATGTGAGGGCAAAATCACTGGAAACATCACCATCCTCGCCATGGACGATCCAAAAGAGGAAGGCGGACCAGCTTCTACCAAATCAACTGTTGAATGTGAAAACCAAGCAGTAGAACCTGTACTTCCTGTTGTGAAAGATTTTTGTGGCAACATTCTTACCGACCCTACACAAACCATTACAAGAGACATCACGAAGGGCAACGGAACCGTCACCTATACCTATGTGTATAAAGATTGTGGTGATAGAACCTTCACTTGGGTCTACACTTACACTGTAAAACGTACTCAGGGTCCAAGAGAAGAGGGAACTGCCGTACAAACAGAGAGTCAAGTTAGTTGCGAGAGCGAAGCTACCGAACCGACAAAACTGCCTATCGTTGTCGACGCCTGCGGTAACACTCTGAAAAATCCTACAATAGAAACCGGAGGCACCTTTGATGGTTGTTCTGGTACCAAAACATATACATATACTTATACCGACGAAGCTGGATTGAAATTCGTCTGGACCTACACCTATCACATCAGCATGCCTGCCACTCCTGCACTAAAGGTGGCTAACACATGGCCTGCTAACAAAACGAACGTGAATGGCTGCTACTCCGAGATCCCAGCATTCCCATCCAACAACGACATCAAAGCACTCTTCGCTGCCGCTTGCGGAAAGTCACTGACTGTTAGTTCCGAAGAAACAACAGGTACAAGAACCAACGATTGTGATTGGAGTAAAACTTTAAAATATACCATTACTGATGGATGTACTTCTGTCGACAAGACCATCACCTACAGTGGAGCTGATAAGACTGCTCCTAAGATGAAGACAACCATGGTATGGCCATCCAACGTAGGAAACATGAACATTTGTTTCCCTACATCCGACTACCCTGAACTCAGAAGCGATCTTCAGATAAAATCCATGTTTGATGATTGTGGTGAGATAAGTGTAAGTCACAACGATATAAACAGCAAAACAAGTGACTGCGACTGGTCTATCACCCGTAAATACGTCATCGAAGATGCTTGCCACAACAAAGTGGATAGCAGTATGACCATCAGCGGTGGTGACGTCAGTGCACCAACCTATACGGGCACGATCAAATCCATCACTCAAGATGGTTGTAACAAAAACGACCTTCCAGCTGCTGCCACAACAATCACAGCATTGGAATCTGTCACAGGACTCACCTTCAGCGACAACTGTACCAACCACAGCGAGTTGAGAGTGACCCACTCAGACAGCGAATTGAGTGGAAGTTGCGCTAAGACAATGACTCGTACGTATACCGTAACAGATAAATGTAACAAGTCTGTCAGCGTAGAACAAACCATTACATTAACAGTTGCCGATGCTATCACAATCACAGGAACCGACCATAGCACAGTAGACTGTCCTGCAGACGCAATCGCTCCTCATGAGGCAGGCATCATGCCAACTGTAAAAGATGCTTGTGGAAAAGACATCAGTGCCAACTACACACTGAAGAGTTCTCCAACCACATCTCCTTGCAACGGTACAATGAAATACGTATACACCTTTACAGATTGTGCCAACAACACAAAAGACTGGACATACACATATACAGTTGATCTTCCTAGCTTAAACATAACCGACGGTACAGCAACTGCCGTATGTGCCATCGATGCTAAAAAACCAACGGCTCCAACTTTAAAAGATGCCTGCGGACGAGATGTAGTACCAACCTATGTGGACAGTACAGCATCCATCGATATTCATGGAAATGGAACTGTCACTCACACATTCACATATACAGATTGTGAAAACACTAAATACACATGGAAATACATCTATACGGTTACTGCCGCTACATTCCAACCAATCGCTAACGAAGAGAAAAACATATATTGTGCTGCAGATGCTACCACTCCTGCCACACCAAATGTCACTATCTGTGGTACACCAATCACATTCACTGCGAAAGGTAAGACAGACAATGCAACAACGACTGGTTGTGGTGATATTGCTTATGTTTATACATACACCGTCAATGGTAACGATTATGAATGGAAATACACTTACCACGTAAGTCCTGAACCATTCACAATTCCAACCATCAAGACAACCGAAACAGTAGAGTGTGTTGCTGAAGCAGTGGCTCCTACCACCCCTACTGTAACCAACAGTTGTGGTAAAACCATCACACCAAAATTGAAGAGTGGCTACCCTACTTCATTAAGCGGTAACGCAGAAGAGGGTCAAATCATCTACGTATACAACTATACGGACTGTGCAGGATACAGCAAAGATTGGACATTCACCTACAACATCAAACGTACAACAAAACCAACTGAAACGGGTACTCCAGTTGCTACAAGCAAAGATGTAGAGTGTGAAAGCGAAGCAACGGTTCCTACACAACTTCCAGTTGTCAAAGATGTCTGCGGCAAGGTATTGACTGCTCCAGACCCTATCATTGGTGGAACATACGCCGATTGTGAAGGAACGAAGACATACACATACATCTATAAAGATTATGTGGACTCAACATTCACATGGACATTCACCTACAACATCAAACACAAAACCAACCCTACACAAGTGGGAACACCTGTTGCCACTTCAAGTTCAGTAGAGTGCGAGAGTGAAGCTACAGCGCCTTCCAACCTTCCTGTTGTAAAAGATGTCTGTGGAAACACATTGACTGCTCCTACACCTGAGATCTCTGGCACCTACACCGATTGCGAAGGTACAAAGATCTATACTTACACCTACGTAGATTGCGCAGGCTTGAAATATGTATGGACTTACACCTACACGATTAAACGTAGAACAAGTCCATCAGAAAGCGGTACGCACGTTGCAAATAGCAAGACTGTAAACTGCTTGAGCGAGGCTACCGAGCCTACCACTCTTCCTGTCGTAAAAGATGTGTGCGGTAAAACATTAGACACACCTACTCCATCCGTAGTCGACAACTACCAAAACTGCGAAGGAACACGTACATATAATTATCTTTACAAAGATTGTGCAGGTCTCGAATTCACATGGTCATACGTCTACACGATCAATCATCCAGACCTTACAGTTCCTGCAAACGATACAGTAAACATCGTCTGTGAAAAAGATACGGTTCGTCCTACTCCAGCTAACTGGACTGACAAATGTGGAAACTCCATACCTGCCGTTCTTAATGGCAGTCAGGTATCCACTGTTGACCTAACAGGTAACGGATTTGTCACTTACAACTTCATCTACGAAGATTGTACTGGTAAAAAATATCCTTGGCAATATGTATTCAAAGTAAGTGCAGACACCTACTCACCAAAACGAAATGACACAACATCTGTTCACTGTCTCTCTGAAGCTACACAACCAACAGCTCCATATGTAACTATCTGCGGTGAGAGAATCGACTTCAACTTTAAAGTTAAAGACGATAAGACAGCTGATGGTTGTGGTTTCGTTGATTACAACTACAACTACACCGTCAATGGTACAGAGTACAACTGGACATACGTATACAAAGTTTCTCCTCTCGACTTTACCATAGCAAAAGATAAAGACACTGCCTACATCAGTTGTAAAGGTGAACTCAAAGAGCCAACTTTACCTGTCGTTAAAGATGCTTGTGGCAGAACATTATCCCCTGTCAGTGGTCCTGTAATCAGCGAGGTTCCTAATTGCGATGGTTTCGTAACCTATAAGTACACCTACAACGACTGTACAGGCAATCATCCTCATGATTGGACTTTCTATTACAAAATTGAAACGCCAGACTTCGAATTACCTGCGTTCAAAGGCGAAACAATCGCTTGCCGCTCTCAGGTAAATGAACCAGATCCTTCGTTATTGCCAACAGTAACAGACTTCTGTGGAAACACATTGACCCCAAGCGCACCTGTTAGAAGTGACATCCCTGATTGCGAGGGTCAAGTAACTTACACATATACTTATACAGATTGTGCTAATCATTCTCATGATTGGATATACACCTACACCATCGAGAAGAAAGCTCCTGTTATCGAAAGCACAGGCATTCAAAACACACAAAACATAACTTGTATCAACGACACGATCGCTCCTGCTACAGTTCCAACAGCTAAAAACAGTTGCGGCGAACCTGTCACTCCAACCTACGTTAAAATAGAGGATTGGACATCAGGAAAAGAAAACTGTCAGGGAACAATCACCTATACTTACACCTATACAGATTGTGGATTAAACAGCACATGGGACTTTACCTATGTACTCAATGACAACGTTGCTCCTGTAATCGATTGCCCTGCTGATTCTGCATTCAAGGTTCATACAAGTTGTGACACAACATTTACGATCCAAGCACCTGCAGTTACCGACAATTGCAAGACTGGATCTCTCTACTATACTGTAAATGGTGGTGAAGAGACACTCTACACCGCTCCATTCGCAAACACATTCAACCTTGGTATCACTACCATCTCATGGAAAGCCATCGATGCTTGTGGTAACACCGCTACATGTGTTCGCAAATATAACGTCACCGATAGTACGGGCATCACAATCTCTTGTCCAACCGAACTTGATGCAATCATAGACACTTGCATTGACTTGACATGGGCTGAGGTTAAAACTAGATTAAATCCTTCTCAGATTGCTACAGCTAAACGCGTAGATTGCAAGAACAATGTTGACGAAGAGATTCAACCTGAGCTATCTTATAGAGTTATCGCAGGTCCAACTGTTCCTGTTATGGGTATTGGAAACTTAGGAGGATATACAGAATTGACGGATGAATCCGTATTTGTATACGACAATACCTACGAAATCAAATGGCTCTTCATTAAGAGTGGTGAAGATATGGAGACCATGAAGGACTCTTGCTTCAGTAACATCACATTGCAAGACACTAGCGCTCCAACTGCCATCTGCTCAAGAATGGTGAACATAACACTTGCTCCAGTGAGCTCATGCGACACTCTATACAAGCTATTGAAACCAGAAGGCGTATTTGAGGATAATTGCGGAGAGGCAGATCTACTTTACCTCTACAAAATTGGCAATGGCAGATTCTTACCATTTGAAGATGATAATACCTTCATCGACTTATTCAATGGTGACACAACCATCACATGGAGAGTAAGAGATCAATATAACCAAAGTGAATCTTGTGAGCAACATATCACTGTTGTCGATACTGTCATCCCTACTACCTTCTGTCCTAATGACACGACCATCAACGTGACCGCAGGTTGTGAGATAAGCGTATCGTTAACTCCTGCTACAGCTTACGACCATTGTGGAATCGAGAATATCCAATACTCTACCGATAACGTGACATTCACTCACTTCTCGGGAGCAACACTCGACACCACTTTGAAAGTTGGAGTTCACACCATTTATTGGAGAAGCACAGACATTCACGGATTAATTTCTCATGTTTGCTCTACGAAAGTTTCCATCGTCGACACAATCGTTCCAACCATTGCTTGTCCTTCTAACATTGAGATTTCCATCGACAATGGTTGTGAAACAGATGTGACATTCACGCCTGCAACTGCCGATGACAACTGTCAGGTGGAAGACATCTACTACTCTTTCGATAACATTACCTTCAATAAGGTTACGGACGCTGATATCATAAAGAATTACCCAGTTAGCAAAAACAATGTATACTGGTTCTCTAAAGATATCTACGGAAACTATTCTGACACTTGTGTTCAAACCGTCACTATCCTAGATAATCGTAAATTCGATATCAATTGTCCTGAATGGAACAATGCTGAATCATTCATCGTAGAAACTTGTGGTGATCTTTCTTGGGAACAATTGAAAGACTCTTTGGATAAACTGAACATGTCGGCTTCTGCATCTTATACAGATTGCAATACCAACACGGTAACCGTCATTGACAGTGTCAATATGGAATATACAGAAAAGGGTGCCAACAACTGGGCTCCTATGTTGAATGACACTAAACTATACTACAATAAAGATTATACCATCCGCTGGATCTTCACAAAAGCTGGTGAAAACCTTGTTACATTAAAAGACTCTTGCGAATTGCCAATCTTATTGAAAGATACCACGAAGCCAGTATTCGACTGCGACAACATCAACCCTGATTCACTTGTACAAGTGTTAGACGGTGTTTGTGAGGTTGAATTCAGCAAAATCATCTTCAACGAATACGAAGCTACTGATAATTGTGACGGCAAAGTGAAAGGTATCCTCTCTTGGTCTGAAAACATAGCTGACACAGTTACCGCTACCACTAAGTTTGAAGTGGGCAAGGTTTACGAACTTAAATGGATCTTCCGTGACAAAACGGGTAATCAAATCACTTGCGATCAAAAGTTGATGCTCAACTCCAACATCGAACCAATCTTCAATTGTGATTCACTTAAGGAAACACCTATCGACACTGTGCTTCACGATGCTTGTGAAATCTCGGCATCCGATTTGAATATTAACATTCCATTTGCCTTAGATGCTTGTACCGCAGACACTATCTGGGGTCAACCTACTCGTCGTAGCGGTGAGGCATTCGACGGCATCTACAAAGTGGGCCGCGATACCATCGACTGGATCTTCGTTAGCATTTACTCAACTGATACTGCTAATTGCGAGCAATATATCTACATCAAGAGCGACAAGAAGCTCGACTTCGATTGCGACTCGCTCAACAAGGCTGTCATCGACACTGTGCTTCACGGTGTTTGTGAAATCACTGCT
>CACZUS010000087.1 GCA_902784425.1 uncultured Bacteroidales bacterium | reverse complement strand
TCTTTGCCTTCGCGAGCTGTCCAGAGAATCAACCGATGGTTCCCTTCTGTCTGTATCCTTTTCAGAACATCTATCGCAAAGGGTATCTCCGTCCCGATGTTTGGATATTCATTGGTGACGATGGTTCCGTCAAAATCTACTGCAATGACCATGTGTGATTGAATTTATATTTTGCGTAATCTCTTTATGATGGCGAGATATAAGAATCCAACTATAATCAGAAAGATTAATAACACCAGAATCCACCATGCGGTTCCCATAAAAGGTAGTTCCTTGGTGAATCCAAATGCACCTGCCGGACTGCCCCAGTTAAAGAAGAAGTATGGGAAGTTATATCCTTCATCGAACGACCAATTTTGAACGTAGCCGATGGCTGCGTAGATGGTGTAAAGAGATGGGGGAAGCGTCACCCACAAAACGTCCTTCTTGGATAGGTTGCCTTGTGTGCCCGTTACGAAGAAATCGAGAATGGCAGCCACGGGAACAACCACGTGCGTCAGCGTGTTGGAGAGTCCCCAAGCAAGATCAAGATTGGGCGCCAAGATGAAGCAAAAGACCACTCCTGTGAGTGTAATCGCCACTGTACCCACAAATTTGAAGGAGAACCATGCATCACTGATTTTCTGCTTCTTAGCCATCAAAATGAGTCCAATGGCACAGATGATGGCAATCAAAATATTCGATTGAATGGTAAAATACATAAACGCGGAACAGCCACGTAAAACGGCAGCTTGCCATACACCCACTATTACGGCAAAGATGACTGTCAGTTTGAGAAGGTAGGAGAGTATCCTTTTTTTTGTGTTCATTTATCTATTCTTTTTTGTTTTGACCTATATTGTAGTGTCTGTATTGTTTGTATTCTCCTTTTGCTCTTTAACAGCCTCTTCCACCTCTTTTTTCGGCATGCAGAAGAAGATGAGCACGATAGCGGATATGATGGCACAGAGCAATTGTGACGTAAGGTGAACGATGGAATAGACGAGGCAGTTGAATCCTATCACAAAGACCATGGTACCCATGCGGATGAGATTCCATTTGTAAAATGTCTTGTCGTCGCAATGGGTGGTTTTGCTTTTGTAAACTTTCAGGATGATGGGGATGGTTATGATAGTAAGGAGTACAGCGATTCCTTGTAATGTCACATAGTGATTGATGTCACCTATTTTGTTCATTCCCATACGATAAGAGTAGATGATGAGTAGAACGGAGGCGATGCACAGAATGATGTGCATGATTTTCAAATTTTTTTCCATTTTGATCTATTTATACATTTGTTATTTACATGTTGTTACACCGTATAAGGCGTGCGGTTGAGGATGGATCGACCGAGGGTGATTTCATCTGCATATTCCAGTTCGTCGCCGATGGATACGCCTCTTGCTATCGTGCTGATTTCCACGTTGAAAGGGGATAATTTCTTATATAGATAGAAATTGGTGGTGTCGCCTTCCATGGTGGGACTCAATGCCAGGATCACCTCTTTGATGGATTCTGTTTGGACGCGGTCGACCAGCATATCGATGCTTAGGTCGGATGGACCGATGCCCGACATAGGGGAGATGACGCCACCGAGGACGTGATAGAGTCCTTTGAATTGTTGTGTGTTTTCGATGGAGATGACATCGTTTATATTTTCCACGACGCAGATGGTGGAGCTGTCTCTACGCTGATCGGCGCAGATCTGGCAAATCTCCGTATCAGATATGTTGTGGCAACGTTTACAATATTGAATATTGTTTCGAAGAGTGATGAAAGCGTTTCCGAAGGTTTCCACCTCCTCGTTGCTTTGACGAAGAAGATGCAAGACGAGTCGTAGGGCGGTTTTACGTCCGATGCCGGGTAGTTTCGCAAATTCTTTGATGGCATTGTCGAGCAATGTAGATGAATATGGGGTGGAAGCGTTCATTCAGAATCGTTTTGAAAAGATGAATAGTCGGGTATTTCTTTGAAAAAATGGTATTTATGCTGTTGGTAATCAATCTGGCAACAGAAGTGGTTGATTCCGTTGGAGACGATTAGGATGGGAACGTTCAGAACCAGGTTGTAAGAGGCGATTTGATCGAACACTTTTTGTGAGATGGTCACTTCCGGAGCCTTGTATTCGACGATGACGAAAGGCATTCGGTCTCTGTTGTAGATGACGGTGTCGCATCTTTTCTTCATCTGGTTGATTTCCACCGCTATTTCGTTGGCGATCAGGTTGGCGGGATAGTGTTTTTCATGAATCAGATACTCAACCATGTTTTGTCGTACCCACTCTTCGGGGGTGAGTGTGACATATTTGCGGCGGCATCGATCGAAAATGAGACATTTTTCACCCTCCTTTTTTAAACGAAATTCATATTTGGGGAAATTAAGTTCCAACATTTTGTTATCTTTGCGAATAAATACGATACAAAGGTAATAATTAATTTACAATTATAATAAGATTAAATGGCTAAACAGTCGACCATAGGATATAGGGAGATATTATCGGAGTTACAGGCAAAGACCTATAAGCCAGTTTATTTCCTCTCTGGTGAAGAGCCATATTTCATTGATTTAATCGCTGATTACATTCTTAACAATGTCTTGGCGGAGTCGGAGAGAGAGTTTAATCAATACGTCTATTATGGAAAAGATGTGCAGTTGAAGACGGTGTTGGAAAATGCCCGTCGATTCCCTATGATGGCTCAGTATCAGGTGATTGTGGTCAAAGAGGCGCAAAACATCGCATCGTTCGATGATTTGGCTAATTATATGCAACATCCGCAGCCCTCCACCATTTTGGTCTTTTGTTATAAAAAGAAGGCAGATGCCAGGAAGAAATTTGTAACAGAAGTAGCGAAGAATGGGGTCTTTTTTAACTCTGATAAGCTGTATGACAGTCAGATACCATCCTTTATACAAAACTATATGAGGGGGAAAGCGGTGCAGATAGATGAAAAATCCACCCAACTTTTGGCTGATTACATCGGGGCGGATTTGCATCGTTTGGTGAATGAGTTGGACAAGCTCATCATGACGAAACCCGCTACAGTTAAGATGATTACCACCGATTTGGTCGAGAAAAATGTGGGTATCAGCAAGGAGTTCAATGATTTTGAACTGAAATCGGCCTTGATACAAAAGGATGTATACAAATCTAATATGATTGCCTTTCACCTTTCTCAATCAAAAACGTTCGCTTTAAACGTGACAATATCAGTTCTTTATGCCTATTTTTCTAATCTAATGGTTTACTATTACATTCAAGATAGAAGTAAGATGAATGTGGCAAAGGAGTTGGGTGTAAATCCATTTTTTGTCGATGAATACGCATTAGGAGCGAGAAACTATAATGCATGGAAGACGATGTCCATCATATCGTTGTTGAGAGAGTATGATGCGAAATCGAAAGGAGTGGGGAATAATACAACTTCTAACTCAGGTGCGGAGTTGTTGAAGGAATTGGTGTTTAAGATTTTACATTAAGCATCGGTTTCATCGGTGGATACAAGAGTGAATTTAATTCTGTAAAAACGAAAGATATATGGTAATAAAAACGGCAGAGTTTGTGGAGAGTAATTCCGTGTGGAATAAATGTCCAAAGCATGGAAAGGCTGAATATGCGTTTATTGGTCGGTCGAATGTAGGTAAATCCTCTTTGATCAACAGAATGACGGGCCGGAAGGATTTGGCCAAGACATCGTCTAAGCCAGGAAAGACATTGCTAATCAACCATTTCATCATCAATAGCGATTGGTATTTAGTGGATTTACCAGGCTATGGCTATGCCAAGATCAGTAAGGATGGAAGGGACAAATTGGAGAAGATGATCAAGGGCTATGTGATGTCGCGTGAGGAGTTGGTCAACCTCTTTGTGTTGGTAGACAGTCGTTTGGAGCCGCAGAAGATAGATTTGGAATTCATCGAGTTTTTGGGCATCAATGGAGTGCCTTTCTCGATTGTCTTTACCAAGGCAGATAAGCAGACGAAGACTAAGACGAATGTCAATGTGGAGGCCTTCAAAGAGAAGCTGAAGGAACAATGGGAGGAGTTGCCGCCCATCTTCGTCACATCGTCGGAAACAGGCGATGGATGCGATGAGTTGCTGAATTACATAGATTCGTTGAATATAATGTTGAAAGAGCAAAATAATTAATATCATGGCAGTGTTTTATTACATTTTATATGCGATAGTTTGGTTGCTGTTTTGGTTACCATTACCGTTGTTGTATGGTATTTCGTACATATTATATTTTCTTGCCTATTATGTGGTAAAATACCGACGTAAGGTGGTGAGAGATAATCTGGTGAGTTGTTTTCCTGATAAAAGCGAGGCTGAGATTATCGACATTGAAAAGCGGTTTTATATGTTTTTTGCAGATACGGCCATTGAGACGTTGAAGTTGGTGCACATGTCGAAAAAGGAGATTCAGAAGCGTTATAAGATCAATAATCCGGAAGTGTTGCAAGATCTCTTTGATCGAGGCATCAGTGCGATGATTGTCTTGGGCCATTATGGAAGCTGGGAGTGGTCGCCATCCTTGTATTTGAACTATCATGATGTGATTGGAGCCGAGATGTATCGTCCGTTGAGCAATAAGTATCTGAACAAATTTTTCTTAAAGTTGCGTGCTTGTTATGGAACGGAGACGCTGCTTAAGAATGAGGCGTTTCGTTACATTGTAAAATATAAGCAAGAAGGAAAGATATTTGGTGTAGGATTGATTGCCGATCAGACGCCATCGAAGGGAAATTTGCATTTCTGGACTAACTTTTTGAATCATCCAGACACACCGTTTTTGAACGGACCGGAGCGAATAGCCCGTAAGGTGGATTTAGCCTTTGTCTATTTGGATGTGAAGCGGGTGAAACGCGGATATTATTCGTGTGATTTGGTGACGATAGCAGAACATTCGAAAGAGACGGCAGAGAATGAGATAACGCAGCGTTATGCCGAGTTGATGGAGCAGACCATCTTGCGAGATCCAGCCTATTGGTTATGGTCACATCGTCGATGGAAACATAAACGAAACGAGAATTGATATGAAGACAGCAGTCATCATTTTGAATTGGAACGGTCGGAAGATGATGGAGACCTATCTCCCCTCGGTGTGTCGTTACACGCAAGGGGAGGATGTACAGGTGGTGGTGGCAGATAACGGATCCACCGATGATTCCATTGAATTCTTACAGCGGGAGTATCCACAAGTAGCTTTGATTCAGTTGGATCAGAACTATGGATTTGCAGAAGGGTATAACAAGGCTATTGCGCAGGTGGATGCGGAGTATGTTGTGTTGTTGAATTCGGATGTGGAGGTGACGGAGCATTGGCATACGATTTTGACGGACTATATGGATGCCCATCCGGAGGTAGCAGCCTGTCAGCCGAAGATATTGGCCTATTATGATAAAGCGAAGTTTGAGCATGCCGGAGCAGCAGGCGGATTTATCGATAAATATCGTTTCCCATATTGTCGAGGAAGAGTCTTGGGCAAGGTGGAGGAGGATAGAGGTCAGTATGATGAACCCATCCAGATTTTCTGGGCCACGGGAGCCGCTTTGTTTATACGAAAGAAGGCATACGATGAAGTAGGGGGATTGGATGGCACCTTCTTTGCGCACATGGAGGAGATTGATCTCTGTTGGCGTTTGAATAGTAGAGGCTATCAGGTGATGTGTGTGCCACAGAGCAAGGTGTACCATTTAGGTGGAGGCACGTTGAATGTGGATAATCCGCGGAAGACCTATTTGAATTTCAGAAATAATCTGTTGATGATTTATAAGAATGAGACGGAGGAGCGTGTGGGTAGTGTGTTGAGAGCCCGTAAGTTCTTCGATAACTTGGCCGCTCTTATGTATCTTATGAAGGGCGATAAAGAGAATTTTTCGGCAGTACGCAAGGCCCGTAAGGAGTTTCATTCGATCCAGCATCAATATGACGATAAAAGGGCTGAAAACATGAGGTTGCAGCAAGTCACACAGTTTCCGTTTAATTACGATGGAAGTATCGTGTGGGGATATTATGCCTTCAATAAGAAACTGTATACCGATTTGAAGTGATAAAAGAGCCCATTCATCATAAAATCCGAAGATTATGTTAAACAGATTGATTCTCACGATAGTAGCCTTAATGATGGTCGGACGAGTGTCGATGGCGCAGACGGTCACGGAGAATAAGGTGTTTCCTGTAGGTGAGGAGTTTGTGTTGGAGGCCTATTACAATCTGGGGTTTATCTGGGCGAAGGTGGGAGTAGCAGAATTCAAGGTAGGAGAGGATGAACATGGCAATTATGATTTTCGGGTAAAGATGTATAATTTGCCCAAGTGGGATTGGTTGTATGAGGTTCATACAGAACACCATGCAGTGTGTACAAAGGCGATGAAACCGTTGTATATGGAGTGTGATGTGAAGGATAACGGAGCAGTCTACACAGACAAGTATGTATTTGAGGAAAAAGGCGATAAGAATGCAATTCATCGGCATCGGGTGACGGTACGAGATTCGCAGAAGGTGGCGTTCGACACGGTGTTTATTATGCCGAAGGAGGCGAGTGATATCATTAATGCGATATATATGGCGAGAAATTATCTATTGAAGCTGAAAGAACAGAGTCCCATGCCGAAGGATATACCGTTTTATCCATTGTTCGGTAATGGTTCGCACAAGATAGTGGGAAATATAGGCGATACGACGCGTATAAAGACGCGAGAGGGAGAGACATATCTATGTCGGGAGTACACAGCCAGTGTGGGAACAGGCACGATTGTGGCGAAGGATCCAATCTATGCCTATCTGACAGACGATGAACGGATGATTCCCGTGTTGGTGGAGGCCAAATTATCAATTGGAAATGTGAAGATCTATTTGAAATCGTATAAGGTTAATAAATGATGGATGTGATGCGTTTGATTGTAGAGACGCAATGCATTGCGTCTCTACGGTGCGGTGTTCCCTAATAATCAGATGTTTAATTGTTCCCTTTCCGTCCTTTGAACAGTTTTATTATCCCCCGTACAATATTTTCTATCTTACCAATGAATGCTTTCAATAAGAAAGATAAAATGAATGTTATTATAGTAGATAATAAAAGAGGAATCCTTATCTGTTTCCATCTAGAAGGAGATGAACTTTCTGCCGTATTATTTTTAGAATAATAGCTTTCAGCATCCATCAGATCCTCTTGCGTATAGTGCTCAGGTAAATTCAAATTCGAAAAAACAGAATCATACTGGAGAGAATCGTTTTGTAGTGAGAGATAAAAATAGCGATCACAGGAGTGCCCAAATAAAAAACTATCTGCTACAGCAATGCTATCTACATAATCTATATTATGTTTGCCTTCAATTTTAAATGGCTTATAATCGACAGAGATGATATTATATTCAGGTGTTATTTGTGCGAATCGGTAGCTACTCTCTTTCTCCCCCAATATCATGCCACAAGTGTAGAAAAGAGAAAAGAGGACCATAAAAATGATAGCAGAAACATTGTATGTTATGAAATTGCGAAGGCGATGACTCTTTTCGGAGAATGCAAATGTTAGTATTGTGATAATTGCACAAGCTATTGGAAGAAAGGTCGTGACTAATAAGATAAAAATGGTAGCCCAACTTATAAAAAAAAATGCGATAATTTGCATACTGTTCAAATTATGTTGATTGTTAAAATTATATTTTGATTGTAGAGACGCAATGCATTGCGTCTCTACGGTGCGCATTGCAATGTATTTGATTGTGGGCGTTGTAGAGACGCACGGCCGTGCGTCTCTACGGTGCGTACCTGACCGACAATTTATATTAATTGCAAATATAATATTTAATTTGTTTTATATGGATATAGATGCGTTATTAGATGAGATCATTTGATTGTGTGAGGGGGAGAGACGCAATGCATTGCGTCTCTACGGTGCGAGTCCGACCTATTTAACCAGATTTAACAACAATCCAGCCAACGGTAAGAAAAATAGGCTGACTGCCAGTAATATCCAAAATATGAGGCACATACGAGAACCCATTGTTCCCTCTACAGTCGAGGATGTATATAGCAAGGATAAAAGCAATATGAATGGGGAAGCAATGAGCAACATGCCAGTAATCGTATCAACAACTGTAGAATCTGCTTCCAGCCAAACACAGCCAATACCCACCAGTAGAAACATAATTGCTACAGTAAAAATGACGGAGAAGAAGACCAATAAAATGGCTCTTAAAAGAGGATGATTGTCGTTCGTGTGGCGGTAATACCACAGGGAAAAAGGAGACAATGCAATAACTGTAAAAGCTACAGAGGCAATAATTGCATTATTAGATCCAGTATGAGTACAAGCAGCACTGATAAAACCACCGATTTGCAGGAGAAGGCAAATAAGGGGCATGCATTTTAAATATTTCCAGAATTCGAGCGATTTCATACGGAGGGTGTTTTTGATTGTAGAGACGCAATGCATTGCGTCTCTACGGTGCGTGTTCAATGTATTCCATGTATTTTTCCACAAATTCCTTTTTATAATCTTTTGTAGTCAAAGCCCAAGAGATGAAAGGTTCCAAGGTTTTGTCGCCATACTGTTTTGCGCCCAATATTCCGCTCCAAAAATATAGAGAGTCGGTTCTACCTTCGTAGAAGTTGATCCAAACAAAGGGCACACTTAATATGCTGCTAGGGAACCGATCTGTCGTTAGATTGTCGCTGGCAGCAACTCTCTTATTGAGATATGGATTGGGTTTATCTGAATCGATGTATGGAAAGAATTTGAGAATCCAACCTGTGACGGCGTATGTTTCGTATTCACCTTCAGTTTTAAAAATGTTCATCCAAAACGTTTTGTTTGCTCTTCCTTGGGAAGCTTCGATGAACTCGTCGAGGATAGGGAGGAGGCTCTCCTTCCATTCCGTCATCTCCAAGGTGTCTAATATGGATAACTTATTCTTTATCAGTTCCCAATCTTCTGTGGTTCCCCTTAAAACGATCCAAGGGAATCCACAGCCCGACTCTACAATATAGGAGAAGGCTTTTTTCTGAGCATCTAGAAGTGTGATTTGGTAAGCAACATGATCGATAGGGGTGGTTGTGCTGAATTGTGGCACGAAAGCCTCGTAAAAATAGGGATCGGTGTATCGACGTGTTTGTTGGGCTAATGAGTCGATCGCGACACTCCATTGGGAGGAATCGAAAGCTACGGAATCATTTCTTACACGGATTGAATTTGGATGCCCATTTTTGTATATTTTATTTTCTAATGATTTGAAATTCAAATTGATATGTTTAGACATTCCTTGGCAGATAGTAAGCCAGATCACATCGGGAGAAAGAGCCAATGGATAATGACCATCGTAAGCGTTTCTTACGGTTTCAAGCAACCCATTAGGAAGATTAGGCCCAATAGTAGGTGCGATTCTCATATTTTTATGTTCCTCAGGCATATACAAGACCTCTTTTAGGGTTATATATTCAAAAAAATCTTTAACATTTTGTTCTCTATAGAAATTATTTGCGATGGTATCATTTTCCACGTCGAAACGGACACCTTCAGGAGAATACGGATCATTTTCCTTTAGTTTCCTCAGAATGGATTCGTCGCTAATGCATTCTGGTGAATTTTGCCAAATATATTCCAAAAAATATGATTCATTGAAATCATATTCTGAATCAGAATATTCTTCAGTTTTTTGTACGGTTGTATCGTTCTTATTCTCATTTTCTTGAATATTTTCCTGGACATTTTCCTGACCATTTTCCTGATTAGAACTACTACAGGCTGCTAAAATTATGCTGGAGATAATCCAAATGAATTTGTGCGTTGTCGTCATATTTGTGTTATATTTAATTTATGATTAAGATGATTGCAAATATAAATAAA
>CACZUS010000086.1 GCA_902784425.1 uncultured Bacteroidales bacterium | reverse complement strand
GATTTCATCTCCCACACGCTTGTTTCTACATGCAGTGCCTCTTTATAAGAGGGAACGCGTAGGATCTCCACCTGACGAGAAGCCAATAATTGCGCCATGTTCTTGCGTTTGAAATAGTCGGAGACGGCTGGCTCTGAGTCAATCCACATCTCAGAGCAGTCTTGCATCATTTGCAAGGCACTGTAAAGTTTCAGGTTGCCCTCAGCATCGCAACAGCTGGTGGTTACTTTATAATCTAATCTAAACATCTAAAACTGAATAAAGAACAAAACTGTAACACATATTGATGGCAAAAATGACAAAGGTGTACTTGGTGATTACACGATAGTCGCCAGCGTTCTGAGCCTTAGCAATGAAGTAGAAAAGGCTGATGGCTGGAATGAGGGTTCCGCATACGTAAAAGCGATAAGAAAGACCGTTTTGCAACAACGGAGATTGGTATATGATATACGCAAACCCTAAGATAATGAGCAGGATCCATCCGTAGAGAATCCATTTGGTCTTTTCTTCACCCAACACCACTGGGAAGGTGTGACATTCTAATTCTCGGTCACCTTTTTGTGTGGCCATATCCTTGATTACTTCAATTAAGAAGGTCCATCCGAATGCCAATAGAGAGAACCCTACTGTGTAGGTGATGTTCTGATTCTGCACATAGGTTAAATCTGGACTCGGCTTGTATTCAATGGATAAGAATTGATTCTCAAAAACTGCCACGATGAGAGGTGTCAGGCCCATCAGCAAGGCAACGATCACGTTACCCAAAACAAGCATTCTTTTGTAAGACGATGAGTAGAACCAAAGAACACCCGATATGAGTAGGATGAGTAATGCATAGGTGATGGAACGCGCATTCCAACATAAAAATATTGTGAAACAGATGCCTATGGCGGTAAGGATTGTGTAGAGCGTCATGGCAGTTTGCTTTTCAATCTCCTTTCCGACAATTCGGGTGAGCGGACGATTGATTTGATCTATTTTCATATCGAAATAATCATTGATGACAAAACCACCGGCAGCCAAGAAAACAGTGGCTCCAATGATGTTTATCAGATCCATCAGATGCATGGATGGCTCTATGCCCAATGATTTGGATAAAGGGAGAATGATGAAATAAAACATCATCAATTCAATGCCTGCAATCAATAGTAATGTGGGTAAATGTAAGAAGCGTACGTATGTTTTAAATGTTTCCATTACCTTCGTTATTTTCTGATTTTATTTTGATAAAGAGCGTTTTTGTTACCAACCAAAAGCTTCGGAATTATCCATCCAATCGCCATTGGCTTTTAATACTTGTTCGATGACGTCTCTTCCGCATCCTCGTCCTCCTTCTTTAGGTGATATGTAACGAGCTATCGCTTTTATTTCAGGAGCCGCATCAGCAGGACAACAAGGGAAACCACAATGTTTCATCACCTGATAATCAGGTATATCGTCGCCCATATAGAGCACTTCGTCCCATTTTAGGTCATATTTTTTGAGAAACTCTTTGTAGGTGTCCATTTTGTAGGCGGCACTCATGTAGACATCTTGGATGCCCAGTGCTTCGAATCTCTTTCGTACAGATGCCGTGTTACCCCCTGTGATGATAGCCAAACGATAACCTCTTTTTACAGCCAACTGGATGGCATAACCATCTTTTATGTTCACCATTCGCATAGGTTCTCCCGATGGGTGTAAAGGTACGCAATCGGATGAAAGAACACCATCGACATCAAAAACTAAAGCTTTTATCTTCTGTAATTCTTCTTTAAACATTGTGTGATTTTATCGCTAATTCATGAATGGATTTAGACATGATTTTGTATACATCCAACATTGTCGGATTCTCTTTTAACATCTCCTCATGCATTGAGAGAACATTTTTGTCATCACGTACAGCCGGACCCGATTGTGCTGAGATGGGGTCTATGGAATGAACCTTCTCGGCAGTCTCTTCGATGAGAGGCAACAAGACTTCAAAGGGTACTCCCGCCGCTTTGGCGAGTTCCCCACCCAAAGCATAGGCATGATTGGCAAAATTACATGCGAATACGGCTGCTAAATGAATTTTCTTTCTATCTTCGGAAGTGGTAAAAAAGACTTTTTTAGATAAAAAACGAGTTATAAACTCAAGTAAATCAGTAATTTGTTTGTTTGCTCCTTCTAAAAGGAAAGGAACTTTTGAAAAATCTACCTTTTTGGCCTTCGTAAAGGTCTGCATGGGGTATAAAACACCTCGATTTGGGGTGTATTTTTCCAAAATTTCCATGGAAATACTACCTGCGGTATGCACAAGATTCTTTCCTTGGATGATGGGAAAAGCTTGATCTAGAACTTCTGTTATGACAGCATCTTTCAGTGCGCAGATGTAAAGATCCGCACCTGGTGAGAGCTGGTCGGGATGAGTGGTATAGTCGCACTGCAACTTATCGGCTAAAGTTTTGGCGGAGGTTTCCGTCCTGCTATATACTTGCAAGATGTGGAAATCGGCAGCTTTGAGCGCTAGAGAGAGTTGAGTGGCTAAATTACCGCTTCCGATAAAGACTATGTTAGGCTTTTTCGTCATCTTTTATATCATCGATTTCCTCAACATCCACAATCTTTGCATTGTCGGTTATCGAAGAGGATTTAGAAAACGTATTTGTTCCTTTTTCTTCCTCAGCCTCTTTTTTCTTCTTGACGGAGACAATCAATAACACACCCAATCCGATGAGTAACAATGGCCATAACAGATGAGCGAAGTCGCCAATGAATTCAGCCAATTCAGGAATCCAAAGGATAAGAGCAATGATACCAAAGATGGATGCTACTTTTGTGTCTTTCCCATATAAAAAGATGGCTGTCAAGTAAATAGGAAACATTTTGAAGTCTAACAAAATGTTATTACTCGAGATGATATTGAGTTCCTTCAATAAGAAAAGAACACCAAAAAGGACTAAGGTGATACCAAACAGTATCTTTCTGTCCTTATGTTCGAATTTATCTAAAAAGGTTAAGTCCATAACATTTGTTTAAGGTGGGTTCTACAAATTAATTTCGTTTTTTTTGTAGAGACGTGGCGCGCCGCGTCTCTACGGAAGGAACGTGGTATGCCGCGTCCGTTGGGACATTTATTTAACGGTGAATTTATAACAACCTAAAAATTATTCTTCGTTATTTTCTCCCATTTCAGACGGGTTTCGTCGAAAGGATTCTTCTCTTCTGCTTTGTATCCGATGGCGATGATACACTCAATGCGAAGATGTTCAGGTGCATTGATGATTTCTTTCAGATACGCTTCTGTGCTTTGATTCTCTGATTTCATGCGGTTGCGAACCTGAATCCAGCAGGAACCGAGACCAAGGTCTTCGGCAGCCAATTGCAGATAGGCAGCAGCGATAGAAGCATCTTCCACCCATACGTCGCTTAAAGACTCGTCTGCCATAACGATGATGGCAAGAGGCGCTCCGTCGAGGAATTTACAGCCCATCTCGCGACAAACAGACATCTGCAGCAATTTCTCTTGTTCATCCACCACTACAAAATGCCATGGTTGACATCTTTTAGAGGATGGCGCCATCAATGCAGCTTTTAATATGTTATTCAACTTCTCCTCTTCGATAGGACGATCCTGAAACTTGCGGATACTTCTTCTTCTTTGCGCTAAATCATTAAAGGTATTCATAATCAAAAAATTATATTGGGTGAATTGTCACCCACTTTTTGTACAGATAACTGTTTTAAATTGTTTGTTAGGTGGTTTTGTTAGGGATGCAATAGGTTGCGTTAGAAACGCAAATTTGTTGCATTGGGGACGCAAAATATTACGTTAGAGACGCAATGCATTGCGTTTTTACTTTTTCAATTGGTCTTGAAAGGCCGTTTTGAATTTGTCAGATACGAACACATGGCTTAGTAATCCGACTCCCACCGTATTGGTCTCTCCGTTCCAAGTACATTCAGTCAGAGAGAATATAAAGTAATTTTTCCTTGATACGATTTGGTCTACCGAAGCATCCAATACTTTGTCGCCCAAAAGATTGCCAAACACTTTTCCAAGGGATTTGTTGATATCTTTTTTGTCAGCGGTTTTTTCGTCAATGGCAGTTTGCAGGGATTCTTGCAATTTCTCCTTGACAACTTGTTTGTGGGCTTCCTCAGAAGGATTGGTGACTGCGAATGCTATCACAATGATACCCAATAAGATAAGAATTAATTTGCTTTTCATATTTATCTCTTTTTCAATTTTTTCGCTAAGGTATAAATTTTATCCAATTTTTGCGCTATATTTGCGATAGAAATATGTTAGAAAAATGAAATATTTTAGGTGCGTAGTATTCATAGTAATATCGGTTTTATCCCTCTTTTCGTGTTCGAAAGTACAATCCAAAAGTCAGCAATCTGATTTAAAGGAGTATAAAGCATCAGAGATTATTCGGATGATTAAGAAGGGAAAATCCGTGACGATTGTGAATGCCATTATCTATGATGATTTGGATTTTACAACGGTGGATGAGGGGAAGGTTGTCTCTCCTACTCAACTTTCCGTAGAGATATCACAGCCTATCTATTTCCAAAGTTGTGTGTTCATGGGGAAAGTGTCAACCTGTGGAAACGTATCAGAAAAAGGGAAAAAATCGTTGATGAAGAGGATCACTCATTTTCGCAATAGTGTCTGTTTCTATGATTGTGATTTTCGTAAGGAGTTATTGTTTGATGAGTCGATTGTGGATGGAAATATAGATTTCTCGAAGACCATCTTTTCGGAAAATGCCTCTTTCAATCATGTGTTAATGAATGGAACACAGTGTATTTTCACTAACATACAGGCGAAATCCACTTTTCAGTTTATCTATTCCACGATAAGGGGGGATGTAAACTTTATGAATGCTCATTTTTCGGGACCATTCTCGGCTTCTTCGTTGGTGGCTAAGGATTTGGTATTGAATAATGTACATGCGGAAGGTAGAATGAATCTCTCGGAACTATTGATTTCTGGCATATTGATGTTCAATTATGGACATTGTTCAGACAATGTCTCTTTCGCATTTTCCACCTATATGGGGCGATTCAGTATGTTGGAAACCACGTTTGATGGAGATGTGACGTTCGAACGCTCTCGCTTTTTCGGGATGGTAAATATGAATCATTCTTCATTTGCTAAAAAGATGGATCTGAAAGATGCCGTTTTTTATGAGAAACCAGAGATGGAGGATGTGAAGAGACCAGAAAATGAAGAACCAATTGTTATCGAACTAAAACGATCTGAGTATATTCAACTAAATTAATCAAACAATAAAAAAGAGTGTAATATTAAATTTAAATGTATATGAGTAAATTTAGAAGTAAGATTCTTTTGTATCTTTTAATTCCTTGTCTTACATTCACTTCATGTGACGAGGAGACTGCAAACGATGTATTGGCTATTGTTGATGAGATTTTAAATCTGTTCATGGGATATGATATGGAAGATGAAGATATCGATGATCAAGAAAAAGCTGAGGATGAAACTGATGCGGTCATTACAGATCGTTATGTTAGTTGGGAGGCTAAATGCCCTCCTGTAGGTAACCAAGGTGAGTATGGTACTTGTGTGGCATGGGCATCTGCTTATTGCTTTAAGACAACGTTGAATGTGATTGATGGAAAATGGACAAATCCATCACAGGCTTCTCAACAATGTAGTCCTATCGATTTGTGGCACTTGCTTCCATCATCTGGTACAAATGCAAAGGCTCGTAATTGCGACGGTTCTACTTTTGAACCTGCCTTTGATGTGATGATTAGCAAAGGTGTGGCTACTATGAGTAGTGTTCCATTTAAATACAATGGTAAGTCAATGAAGATGAGTTGCGACGTTGCTGGTGTTGGTAATTCAGATAATAAGTTGGGTGAATACCGTGTTGTTGCTTATTCTGCTGCTTACGGAGGAAAAGCGTATGGTATGACAGTCAACAATATTAAATATTATTTGAAGAAAGGTCCGCTTGTAATCGGTGCTCAGTTGGGTAACCGCTTTATGAAGTGGAAGAGCAGTGCGGTACTTGAATATGATGATGATACTTACAACGGTCAACATGCTTATCATGCTATTACTCTTGTTGGTTATGATGATGACAAACATGCATTCCGTGTACGTAACTCATGGGGTTCAGAAGATTGGGGTGATAAGGGTTCTATTTGGATTGATTATGACTTCTTTGTTAAACAATTCTGCTTTGGTGTTTGGACAGCTTCTAACACAACTGGTACGTTGACTTCTTCCTCTTTGAGATCTTCAAGCAGCAATGATGTGAAAGTTTCTGTTGTTTCAGATAAGGGTCTTTCCAATGGCAAACGTCGTGTCGTTTATCAGATTGAAAACAATGGTTCTTCTGCTATTTCAACAGCCGACTACCCTATTTCATACATCTTGTTTAAAGCAAAACATTTAGCAATGAGATATGTTGTGATGGATAAGGCTGCAGACGTGGTGGTTAACCCAGGTCAATCTGTAGAATTGTCTTACGATTACGCTATTCCTGCTGAGGCAGATGGTGGAAAATATTACATGCTTTTGATTGCTGATCCTACTGATGAGATTGGTGATAAAAACAGAAACGACAACTTCTTCTTTGTTACAGGTGAGAATGGTATGCCATTCGAGATGACTACTGATCGTAGCTTCAATATTCCTTCTCAAATCAAGGAGGTTCGTTCATTGTGTGATGCTGATAAAAACGCTTACAAGAATGCTGAAATCGAATATTCTTTGAAGAAGGCTGCAAGCAAGAAGTAATACGATATTACAGATCAAAGGTGTGTTCTTATAGATCTCACCTAACGAACAAGGGTGCGTCGTTGTGATGCACCCTTTTTTATGTCAGAATCATCCATCGTTATCAAAAAAAGAGATAGGTTTGGAGGGCAATATTTCAATTCTCTCTTGGTCGATGGGCTTCTCTCCACTTAGCTTTAGAAAGACTTGTGTGGTGGCTATCACATCGTTTTCACAGTAATGAGATATGCGTAGGAAGTCCTTCTCCTGGTAGTACACGCGATAGACGTCCTTTCCCTCCATATCCTCCTTGGGTGATTGAATATTGAGTGCGTTGCAGAGCAGTTTCAATGAGGTGTAATGCTTATAATCGCCGAATTTCCACAGCTCCATTGTGTCAATGATGGGACTCTCCCACTGCTTTTTACGAGCATTGAGGAGTATCTTAGGTAAGGGTATCTCGTTGATGATCATTCTGCGGGCGATATAGGGCACGTCGAACTCGCGGATGTTATGTCCACAGAGCCTATAACCATTCAGTTTGTGCAATATTTGCGCAAATTCTTCCAAGATCTTTCTTTCGTTGTCTCCGAAAAGTGATTTTAAGCGCATTCTACGCTCGTTTTCCTCTTGATAGACAAATCCCATGGTAATGCATGCGATACGTCCAAATTCGGCAAATAAACCCATATCTGGCAGACTGTTTTCGGCGGTACTGTCATCTGAATATTTCTCAGGGGCTCTACGTTTGATCTGATGGTGTTTTTCTTGCCATAGAGAAGCAACCTCTTCTCGTAGTTCGCTATAAAATTCTGTTTGAGAAACTGTTTCAACATCCAGAAATAAGATTTTTTCTATATGCATAATAAATTGGTGGGTAGAAATACAAATAAATGGTAGAAAAACAGCTGAGACTCTTTTGTCTCAGCTGTTGTATAGGTGAAAGACAGTCTTATTTTTTAGCGGCTGCCTTGTGTTTGCGAGTAAGTGTTTGGATGCACTCTCTTCTTGGAATGATGACGGAGAGTCCCTTGTACTCAACCTCTTCTTTGATGATTTGAAGCATCTCATCGTAATTCTTTTTCAGAGGAACGAATACGCGAAGATGTTCTGGTTTCACGCCCAATCCCAAGCAGATGGATTCGATTTTGCCGGTACCCTGAGAGTCCTGACCACCTGTCATGGCAGTTGTTTCATTATCAGAGATGACAATCGTGATGTTCGCGTTTTCGTTTACGGCATCAAGGAGACCTGTCATACCAGAGTGAGTGAAGGTAGAGTCGCCGATAACCGCAACTGCTGGGTACAGGCCTGCGTCGGAAGCACCTTTTGCCATTGTGATGGAGGCACCCATGTCGACACAAGAGTTGATGGCTTGGTAAGGAGGCAACGCACCCAATGTGTAGCAACCTATATCGCCGAACACTTTGCTGTTTGGATAAGAACGGAGCACTTCGTTGAGGGCTTCGTACATATCGCGGTGACTGCAACCCTGACACATTTGCGGAGGACGCATTTTAACAACAGAAGGTTGTTGGTAAGCGATAGTGTTCACTTTACCAAAAGCTTTTCCCACAGAGTCGGGATCCAACTCACCCGTGCGAGGAAGAGTGCCATCGAGACGACCTTTGATAGGTTTGCTTTCAAAGAATCCCTTTAGTTGATTTTCCACGAATGGATAACCATCTTCCAACACCATGATAGCATCGCACTCTTTTGCTAATTTGTCGATTAGTTTCTTTGGCAATGGATATTGAGAAACCTTTACAACTGGGTAGTCACAGCCATTAGGGAATACTTCATTTAGATAGTTGAAACCGATACCACAAGCGACGATACCGAGTTTTTTGTTTTTGCCATCGATATATTGGTTGTAGATAGAGTTTTCAGACTCTTGCAACATGGTTGCCTGAGCGTCCAACAAGACTTGGTATCTTCGACGAGCGATAGCAGGCAAAAGTACGAACTGACGAGGATCAGCAGGTACGCTATTAGTGTTTTCATTTTTTGTTGCTCTGCGTTCAACGCCTGATCTGGAGTGAGCCAGACGAGTGACGATACGCATAAGAACGGGGTATCCTAATTTTTCAGATAATTCGAATCCGTTATAAGCCATGTCGTAAGCCTCTTGTTGATTGGAAGGCTCGAACATTGGGATCATGGCGAAGTTGCCATAAAAACGAGAATCTTGCTCATTTTGAGAGGAGTGCATGGATGGGTCATCCGCAGCCAATACCATCATACCACCATTTACACCCGTAATAGCCGTATTGACAAAACAATCGGCGGCAACATTCATACCAACGTGTTTCATGCACACGAGTGAACGTTTACCGGCATACGACATACCCAAAGCACTCTCCATGGCTGTTTTTTCGTTTGAAGACCAATGGCTATGGATATTTCTCTCTTTTGCTTGTTTGGAGTTTTGAATGTACTCCGTGATCTCTGTAGAGGGGGTTCCTGGGTATGCATATACACCAGACAAACCGCCATCTATCGCACCTTGAGCAATAGCTTCATCAGCTAATAATAATTCTTTCTGCATTTATGTCTTTATTTTTTGTTCAAAAATCTTATAGAATGCAAAAGTAAGGAAATTAATTAAGAATTAAGGTGGGTTCTATAAATTAATTTCGTTCGTTTTTTATGCAGTTATCAAGAGTCGCTTCGCGAGAAATCGTGCAAATCTGTTCAAATCGCACAAATCTCTTTTAAAGCGACACATATTTGAAAGATTTGTAAGGATTTCTGTCCGCAGGACACTCAATATGTGTTAAGAGTCGCTTCGCGAGAAATCGTACAAATCTGTTCAAATCATACAAATCTTTTTTAAACAACACATATTTGAAAGATTTGTAAGGATTTGTAAGATTTCTGTCCGCAGGACACTTATATATTTTAAGAGTCGCTTCGCGAGAAATCGTACAAATCAGTTCAAATCATACAAATCTTTTTTTAACAACACATATTTGAAAGATTTGTAAAGATTTGTAAGATTTCTGTCCGCAGGACACTCAATATGTGTTAAAAGTCGCTTCGCGAGAAATCGTACAAATCTGTTCAAATCATACAAATCTTTTTTAAAGCAACGTTCCCTTTGAGTTATGGTCTTGCTGTCTTTATCAAATCCTCAGTAAGGATCAAAGTTCCCAGTTTTCTCTGTCGTAAATAGATGATGTGGGAGAAAAATCGGCTATTGTGTCTCCTGACATAGTATAAATCGTGAGATGTCGTTTTACAATATTATTTTTCAAACTAAGAAAACCTCCTTCTGCAGTGCCTTTCTTTATATCTCCGCCATTATCGGTACATTGATAACCACAATCAGCGACCATTTTCTTTCCTCCTGGCTCTATTATAAAAGTATCCCTTCTAATTCCTTTTTCTGGCGACGAAAAGGTTACAAGAATAGAATCCTCCATTTGATTTTTCACATTATAGAAAGCTGCGCTACACTCGAGTCTTTCTCCGATACAACTTGAAAGGAGAAGAGCGGAAAAAAGAAAAAAATGTTTCATTGTAAATTCCAAATTCAACTGACAATTAAACTATTTTTACTTTGATACTTTGAGTTATTAATAAAATTGGATATTATATATTTTAAAAGTCGCTTCGCGAGAAATCTTACAAATCTGTTCAAATCATATAAATCTTTTTTAAAGCAAAGTTTCCTTTGAGTTATGGTCTTGCAGTCTTTATCAATTCCTCAGTAAGGATCAAAGTGCAGTCAACATTATATTTTTCATCCATACTCAGTTCCCAGTTTTCTCTGTCGTAAATAGATGATGTGGGAGAAAAATTGGCTAATGTGTCTCCTGTAACATTACATATAACAAGATGCCAATTGTCAATGCCTTTTTTTAAGTCGATAAAGCCACCTTCAGCTGTTCCATTTTCTATTTTCCCACCATTATCGAGACATTGATATCCATAATCAGCGACCATTTTCTTTCCACCAGGTTCTATTATAAAAGTATCCCTTCTAATTCCTTTTTCTGGCGACGAAAAGGTTACAAGAATAGAATCTTCCATTTGATTTTTCACATTATAGAAAGTTCCGCTACACTCGAGTCTTTCTCCTATACAACTTGAAAGGAGAAGAGTGATTAATGAAAAAAGAAAAAAATGTTTCATTGTAAATTCCAAATTCAACTGACAATTAAACTATTTTTACTTTGATACTTTGAGTTATTAATAAAATTGGATATTA
>CACZUS010000085.1 GCA_902784425.1 uncultured Bacteroidales bacterium | reverse complement strand
CTCATGGTACAGCTTATGATAAGGTGGGAATCGGTAATGCTTCGGAAGAGTCGTTCAGAAATGCTCTTTATCTTGCTTGTGATGTCTTCAATTGTAGAACACAGTATGAGGAATTGTCAAAAAACAAATTGAAGAAACAAGAGGTCGAAATTAGTGGTCAGGTAGAATGACAGAATTATAAGGAATGTTATAGAATGCAAGAAAATAGTATGAACAAAGGACTCTCTTTGGGGGAAGACAGTCCTTTTGTTTATATGGTCTTTTATCTATGAAAATATATAAATAAAGGGGGATTTTTTTATACAGCTCATTTTTATAGGATAATGATTTTTTTTGTCCTTTTTTATGACAATTTATTGATTGTTTTGAATATTATTGTAATTTTTCGGTAGTATTTAATCGTATATAATATGAAAACACTGATTTTTAGATTGTACATAAGCTTGTTGTTGTTGTCCATTGGCATGAATGTAGAAGCAGGGTTATGTTTGACAGAGATTGGATATGACAAGAATTTTTTGCTTGTTGAGGTGTATAATTTTTCAGACACTGTTGTTTCTGTGTCAAAATGGAAATTAAAGGCAGGAAATCAAATTGTAGAAATGAAGGGTGATATGACATCTGGTTCGGTGAGTTTGTCAAGGTTTCGGGTGGATATGATATCAGCAGATTCTCTGTTTTTATATGATTCTTGTGGAAAAATTGTTGATGGACTTTCTTTAACACAGTTGAAACAATGTGGACGAGGAGAAACATTGCAACGGGAAATTATAGTCACGGCTGGTGCCGATAGTGTAATGAGGAAGGAGTCTCCATTTGTCAGTAAGAAAGCAACCTATTATGTTGTGGATAATTTAATATGGGAAAATCGTAATGTGGTGATATTTAATCGTACTGATAATGGAAGAATGTTCGTTTCGGCATATGTGACCCGTAACCTTTCCTCTGAAGACACCACTTTTGTTGTCAAGAATGAATTTGCTGGTGCCGAAGAAAAATTGAAAAGAACATATTTTGTAGAAGCATCGCCTAACCCTGTTGATGATATTCTAACGATACGAAGTACTATGGA
Source organism: uncultured Bacteroidales bacterium (assembly GCA_902784425.1). Classification (GTDB taxonomy): domain Bacteria; phylum Bacteroidota; class Bacteroidia; order Bacteroidales; family Paludibacteraceae; genus UBA1181. The sequence goes on along the minus strand of CACZUS010000085.1, from coordinate 9,077 downwards.
TGAAGTATGTATTGTACGGATAATGAACATTAATGGAACGATGGTTTATAATGGAACATTCCGTTATAATATGGAGCTAAACATGTCTAGTTTCGAGAAAGGAGTCTATCTTTTAATAGTGACATGTGGGAATAGAGTACAAGAAATAAAAATAGAAAAAAAATAAGTTATGAAAAACGCTAAACAAATTTATATTATAATATTGTTACTATGTTTAGAGTGTGGAATGATAGTAAGGGCAGGTAATCTTGTCGTTGGCGATTATGGGGGAGATGCTGGTGTTTCAATGAGTGGTGCGGCAGTTTATTCTATTCCGATAGAGTGCCCTATAGGGGTAAACGATATGAAACCAGGGGTATCGTTAGTGTATAATAGTCAAGGTGGTTTGGGCAATGCTGGTTTAGGATGGAGTTTAAGAGCAGGATCAGTTATCATGAAGACCTGTGCTACACCATACTATGATGAGAAAGCCCTATCAATCAATGATGAGTCGGCGGACTATCTAACACTTGATGGCCAACGGTTGATTAAATATAAGACTCTTGGAAATGACGAGACGGAGTTTCGTACAGAAAATGATTGTTATGATAGGATTGTCAGAAAGGGGCAGAATTTGAATTATACATTTACAGTTTATACTACGACAGGACGAAAACTAACGTATAAACAACTGAAAGAAGGTCGTTCTTGGTATTACGGAAACTTAGGTTGGTATTTAACAGAGGAAGAGGATTTATGGGGTAATTATATGACGTATGAATATTGGGTGAATTCTGTAGAGGAGAGAGAATGGAATATAGATGAGGTGAGATTGAGTGCAATATGCTATGGGGGTAACAGAAATACTGGGACCAAACATGTATGTAAAATTAAATTTACGTATGATTATACGCCATCTACTAACATTGTATATTATTTAGGAGGTTACAAAAAATGTAGACGAAGACAGTTGTCGGAGGTATCTACTTTCAGTAATGATGTATTGAATGATCGTTACGTTTTAAAGTATAAAAAGGCAGCTAAGGGTGACTGTTTGACAAGTATAACTCGTTACGGAAACAATGGAGATAATCTGAAGAGTGTAGAAGTGGAGTGGAACAATGATAATATGATTAGAAAGGAGCAGGTGCAAACGCAAAAATATCTTGTTGGACATGAAGATTTTACGGAAGATACTGGTTATCCTAATTGTGATATAAACCACAATTTTTCAAATAAAGTGTGGTTTCCTGTGGATTATAATAATGATGGGGTTACTGACATGGTTTCATTCAGCACAGTGGAAAGAATAGGAATATGTGCTGAACGAGAGAACGTGATGAATTTCCCTCCTCTTTATGGAACCTACTTCCAGTTTTTCAAAAGTAATCATGGGAAATTTGAATACGACGGATATGCATGGGCTGAGATTGACAATAAATATTCCGTAAATGATCGAAAATTTGGAGGTGTCTTGTCTGGTTCTTTCATAAACATGAATGAACGCATTTCAATACTTCCATGTATGACAGATAAAAAAGAGTTGCATTTAGTGAACATAAGGAATCCAAAAGATTATTGTACAATCCCGATTAATGCCAAAATGATTCCACTTTATGCATATACAGATTTAAATAAAGATGGGTACGACGATATTGTTGTTGCGGGGCTTGATATGTGTTACATCATTTGGGGATGCAGTGCCACTAACCTTTCAAATTTTTCTTCGAAAAACATAGTGAGTCGAATAAACCTTTCCTCGAAAGGGAATCGTCTTGTGTTGAATGATATAAATGCAGATGGATTGACAGATATAATGATTGTTTCCAATGAAGGATACACGGTGTTGGAAAATAAAGGAACGACGGAATCATCGGGTGTTTGTGATTTTTATATATGTCCGCAAAAAAAAGACCTAAAGTTTAATCCGGATGAAGGGAACCTATTTGCATACGGGGATTTTAATCATGATGGTGTGCTGGATTTTATGAAAACTCAAGGTCATGATTATGTTTATTATTATGGGTATCACGATTATGGAAATGGAGCTCATCGATTCGGATTTAATGCAAGTCGAAGTGAATGGGCGTATTGGAAAGATAAGGATGAAACATCTTTTGCTTTTGCTATGGATTATAATTCAGATGGCACTTCAGACGTGGCAATGGTTTGGAATGATTTTATACAATTCAATAATCATATAACAGTAGGAAAATCCTCGTCGAAGATTAGTGAACGTACTCTTTTTATGGGAGATTTTAATGGTGATGGAAGAGAAGAAATAATTACACTTGGGTATTCACTATTGGGAAGTGGTAAGAATGCTAATGCTATATATGTTACTTCGTTGGGAAGTGAAAATGCAGAAACCGTAAAAAAGATTACAACACCTTTCCGTCAATACAGATTCGTATATGCACCGCTGACAGATCCTAAAGTCTATAAAAAAACTCAATCAATATCGAAGTTAAAGGTGTTGAGTGATCCTCTTTTTGTTGTAAAAAATATGTATTGCGATGATGATGTATATTATGAATATTCATATAAGGATGCATTGTTTGAACCTACAGGGAAAGGATTCCTTGGGTTTCTTAATATTACGAAGGAGGATTTTTATGGAGAAACTTCTTTCACCAATAAATATTCTTTGAATCCTGCGGTTGTCTATCCAAGTGAGACCTCGATTAGTTCTGAAGGTACAATAGCAAAAAAACAAAAATTTAGTTATGCATTTCCGATTACAGCGGGAAAGAAAGCTTATTTTATGCAGTTGAATTCAGAAGTAGATGAAGATGTGTTGAAGGGAACGAAAATAACAAAATCATGGTCGAATTATACGTATGGGAAACCTTCAGGGGAAAAGATAACCTATGACAATAAAACTAGTGAACAATATTCTTGTTACAATGGACAAAGTGTTGAAAATTATAATATTACTTTGTGGAAAAATAAGGATACAAATTATAAAAATGAGCAAGGTAGTATAACAGATAAAACAGTTTATAACTATACAAAACTAAAACCGAGCAAAATTGTTACTCATTCTGGTACTAACCTAGCAGTGACTACAAATTATTCTTATGATAAGTTTGGCAATATGATTACTGAAAAAATCTCTGCAAAAAATTGTGAGACGCGAACAACAACTTATACGTATAGTGGTTCAGGTCGTTCTATGATTTCAAGGAAAGAATTTGATGGAGGTGTTACCACGTATGAAATTGATGAAGAACTAGGACGACTGAAGTCGAAGACGTATGCCATCGGAGGAACTTCTTATAAAACGACATACGATACGTATGATGGTTTTAATCATTGTCTAAAGAAAACACTTCCTGATGGTAGAGCTTGTAATTTTAAGTTGTTTTTCTTCAATGAACAGAAAGCAAAGTATGCCACGGAAACTTCTCTGACGGGTTCTCCTAAGAAAAAAATTTACTATGATGGTATGGGACAGGTGATCCGTGAGACGTCCTCCAACTTTGATGGACACGATCGAGGCTATTTTTATGAATATGATGATCGAGGACTTCTTATAATGAAGTCCTTTCCTTGCGAAGGTTTTACACCATCATATCCGTATATGGAGGAGAGAGAATATGATGATTTTGGAAGGATAATAAATATTTTTGAATATGGGAAAGGAAATACTAAATACACATACGATGGACTGACTACTACCATACAATCACCGATGGGGAAAAAGGTGTTGCAGTATAATGCGGCGGGATGGTTGATGAAATCAACGGAGAATGGGAAGAGTGTTACATTTACTTACTATCCGAATGGCTTGGTGAAATCTTCTACTGCAAGTGGATTGACCACCACAATGACATATGATGTGGCAGGTAATCGTATTAGTGTCGATGACCCTGATGTTGGTCTTATAAAAACAGAATATGACGCTTATGGAAGAAAAATTTCTGAAACGAATGAAAATGGTGATTTGATAACTTTCTCTTATGATGACAAAGGAAGATTAAAGGAACAAAATGATGATGAAAACAAATTCAGTTTTTCATATAACTCGAGGAATCTTCTAAAAAAAGAAACTTCTGATGATTATAGTTGTGAATATACATACGATAATTATAATCGTCTTACCTTAAAAAAAGAAACTGTAGGAGGAAGTATTTTCAATACGAAATATGCCTATGCAAAAAAGTATGGAAAAGCAACAACAATAACATATCCGTCGGGAGAAACCCTCAAAAATGTATATGATGGGTGTGGATATCTTACGAAAGTTTCTTTCCAAAACAAAACCATATGGAAACCAATAAAACTGGATAGTAAAGGGAATTTAATCCAAGATTCCCTATATAAAGTTAACAGATTGTTTACGTATAATCAGGCAGATCAGTTGACACAGGAGAAAGCTGTGTGTGGTTCGACAAAACTGATGGATCTTTCATATACCTATTCTAATGTTTTAATGACGGGAAAGAAGGATAATGTATATTCCAATGAAGAAAAATATGAGTATGATACTCAAAAACGATTGTCAAAAGTGAATATAAAAAACACTCAGAAAGGAACATCTCTTTCGGGTGTAATGTCGTATGATGAACTCAACAACCAGACAAAGACGTATGATAATCATTGGGATGAAATTGCATACAACAAACATCAGGTGTCGTATGTTAAGATCCCTGCACAAGACATTTTGTACCAAAAAAGGTATGTTTACTTTGATGCTTACAGAATGCCGTCAAATGTACAACTTTATTCAAGAAACATGTATTTCAGCTATCGTCCTGATCATAGTAGGTACATGACAAAGGAATATAATATGGGTAATTTGATTAGTACAAAATATTACCTTGGAGATTATGAAAAAGAGGTGAAGAAAGATGGAAAAACACGTGAAATACATTATCTTTGCGGAGATAAAGGTTTGGCAGCCATATATGTAAAGACAGATGAGAAAGATACGTTGTTTGCAGCGGTGGTAGACCGGCAAAACAGTTTGTCAGCGATAATGAACACAACGACGAAAAAAGTGGAGCGGTACTCCTACAAGCCATGGGGAATGAGACGGAATGCGGAGGATTGGACGGCTAAGATTCAGGAAGATGAGCCTTCGAGATTCTCTCGAGGGTATTGCATGCACGAGCATCTGCCTGTCTATGGTCTTGTGAATATGGGAGGACGTATGTATGATGTCCATCTGAATCAATTCATTAGTCCAGATCCGAATAAACAGAACCCAGAATCATGGTTGAACCAAAATCGCTATGCATATTGCGTGCAGAATCCTATTATGTACACGGATCCGAGTGGTAATCTGTATGAAGGAGTGAAGACGAATTTCATTGCATGGGCGGAGAAGACGTTGGTTAGCAATATGAATGTACAGAGTGTTAATAATGGGTTGATGTCATACGGTGCGAACCAGACGGTCTCGGGCTTGTTGTTGTCCATTGGCATGAATGTAGAAGCAGGGTTGATGTCATACGGTGCGAACCAGACGGTCTCGGGCGGTCAGTTATTGGTCGGTGGTATAGGTTACAGCCTTTCTGTAACAACGACAAGTAACACACAGAATACGGTGAGTTCCAGCATACCAGTACCTTCTGTTGGTGGTAAATATGACCAAGAACATGGAGATATTATACTGGGCTTGGGGAAAAACTCTCCTTTTTCTGATTCGTACAATAGTTCGACGGCGAGGAATACATGGGGTATGATAGATTTCAGTTGGATGCCGACAGGATTTTCCACCACGTCAAAATTTGATTTTCGCATTCGATGGATGTATCGTTTTAATCAATTTGCGATGCTAAAGCAACTCACGTCGGATAGATTTGCGAGTATTTATGATATAAACACCAACCAGTCGACGATAACCAGTCGTGTTGATCAGTATACGAATTCGGGATGGAAACTTAAAGAAAGAACCCGAACATTTGTGGGTGAGGGAGGCGGAGATCCTAATAATCCGAGTATGTATGATACAACGGATGTGATGGAAGATTATTATGGACATTTGGATACTGTGATTCATGAGTCTTCACATAAACAAAAGAATATGATAAAATAAGGTTATGAAGAAGTTTTGTATTTTTATATCGCTCTGCATGTGTTTGATTTCATGTGTTCGAGAAGAGAAATATTATGAGGATGGTGGTTTGCGTACTGTTCTTGTAAAGAAAATTTTTTCTGAAAATGTACTAACATACTATTATAAGAGTGGAGGGAAAAGTGCAGAGGGATATGTAAATGAAAATAATTCTCCAATAGGGAAATGGACAGGTTATGGAGAGGATGGTGACGTGTTTTGGGAATGTGAATATGTAGATAATATATGTTTGGATACTATTATAAAGCCGATAGAAGAACAAGATGTGAGATGTCATATTTACAAGTGGATGAAGCAATATTATCAGGAAGTTGTGTCGATGGATATCCTTCAGGTTGATAGTTTGTGGAATGTGAGAATGTTTTACTGTGGCTATGGAAGAGGGAAAATGTATGCTTATGGAGATATGGATAAGTCGGATAAGGAGACAGGTCGGTGGAATTACTATTATCCAGATGGCGAATTGGCACATTCTTTTGTATATGAACATGGCGTTGGACCTGCTATGCCGTGCGAAAAAGTGTCGAAAAATATTTCAATTGATATCACAAGTGTAGTCGAAAAAGATGTTCCTGTATATTATTTTAGATTTCATACATACGATATTAATCCTGGATATAAAGTTGTGGTACAAAAAAATAATGATTTTCAAGATGCCCCAATTGACATAAGAAATACTGTTAAGGATGGTGAATATTGTGCAAGTATGTTTCCTTTCCGAATAGAAAAGAGTGATGTGATAGTTAGAAATTATGGGGGAAAGGAAGAATATTTGAGTATTGCTGTTATATTTAAGAATCCAGATTGTGAATCTAATGCAAATAATGTTCTTTTTGTTCTTTCTGCAGAAGATTTACATCAAAGGAATTGTTTTTACGATGAAACAATTGGTAAATTTTTGATTGAACGAGAGCCTGAGAAATAGAAACCCTCGGAAAATAGAGAAACGTAGAAAAGGTGCAGTTTACAATGCACCTTTTCTACGTTTTGTAATATCTAAGTGGGTACAACCACTTTCGATGTTTTTTATTTTTTCATGAACTTCACTGTTGTATCGCCATTTGGTGTGGAAAGTTTCAGTAAGTAAATTCCTTCAGGTAATGTGTTGACATCAATACCCTCGTTGCTGCTGACAGAGACTTTCTTTACAACACCTGTAATTGAGGTGATGGTAGCTGAGATTTCCTTATCCCAAGGGAAGGAAACAAACAGTTTGTCACTAGTCGGATTAGGGTATATCTTGAGGGTGGCATCTCCTACTGAAATAATTGGATTGTCCAATATAACAGCGTATATGTTTTGCTTTTCAGGAGTTGGTACTCCGGTTACTTTCCATTCTGATGTGTAGTAATCACCCATTCTGATGTAAGACTCATTCTCGCTGAGGTGAGTATATCTGACAGAGTCAATAATGACGAATACACTATCAGAACCATTGACAGTCATATAAGAGAGGTAAAGCGTGTTCTCCTTAGATGCTGGCAATTTGAAATTGGTGTGAAGCGGACCTTGTTCAGGATCTTTGTCTGCCCAGAAGAGCTTGTATCCATTGGCAGGAATGATGGCTGCACTAGAATGTGGAATTTTGAATTTTCCTAGGGTGTCTTTATTGATGGACAAATACAAACCACTTAGGTCGTATTCAGAATCACCTGCATTGTATATCTCAAACCAATCTTCTTGCTCTCTGAACTCGTCTACGAAAACAGAGTTGGATGTACAGATTTCATTGATGAAAAGAAGTCTAGAAGAAGGATTGTAGTTTTTGTCTTCAACATATACGGCTTTGAACGTTTCTCCACCAAATGTTCCTGTACAAACGATGTCGGTGGATGTGTATGACGAATCTCTTAAGGTGATGTCCCAATGATCGAATCGGTAGCCTTTAGGCTCTATTGCTTTAATTCGATATCTGGTGTCGGTGAAGAAGTAGCTATTGAAGTTGGAAATCTTAATAGGCTCTTCGTTGATACTGAATTTAGCAGATTCCAGATCAGAATAGATGTGGATAGGAAGTGTGTCTCTAGAAAAATACTTGGCGATTCTTCTGAAAAGAAATTTAGGCCTTCTTTCTGCAAAATCTTTCATGCTATTGATGTCACTTTCGAAGTTTGCCTCAATTTTTCCTGCGCTAGATATCTTTTTAATATAACGCTCAACGTCTGGTTTGATATTGTTCACCAAACTATCCAAGATGTGTTTCGCTCTTTCTGGTTTGAATGTAGTGACTAAGTGTACGCAGTTCTTGGCGAGGAACTTTTCCTTTAATAGCTCATTTTCGATGAATGCGCCGAACAATGGGTGTCCGGTGGCAGTTGTCATCCCATTACTGTTATAGTTGGCTCCGTATAGTGAATATCCGAAATCAGTATCGTATAGGATCCATCTCCACTTACCATCTGTTTTTTGTGCATCAGTTCCTTTTTTCTTCCAACATTTGATGTTTCCACCAGGCCAGTCTGTGTTGTTGTAATAGATTTCAGCCATAAAGTAGTTGAGGAACTCATTGATGTCAATACGTCTCTCCATCTGATCGTATGTCCACTGATTGTTAATGCTGTCAAGTTTCTCTTGTCTGTTAATACTGTCTTGTCTCGCTTCTGCTCTTAGCATTTCTATGAGTTCGACGTATTTATTCTGACTGTCGGTACTGTCTAGCTTCTCTAATTTGCTAATACTGTCTAGTAATACTTGTCTGCTTTTTTTGTCTTTATCCGCTGCTTTTTTAAGGTTCTCGATGTGCTCAGCTAATATCAACAGTTCGTTGTATTTGCTATCTGGCTCGTTAGCACGTTTACCTTCATTGATATAGAATTCATCCTCGTCCAATCCGTAGTTAGACCAAATAAAGTCTTTGTTTGTCCTTTCTCGAATATTTAACATGCCATAGAAACTTCCGTTGATGAAGACCATGGAAGGTTGGTAGGCTTGGTGATCGATGTCTAATTGGCCGATAAGTAAGGTTTGCATAAATCCGTCACGAAGATAAGAACGTCCGTAATCATTACCAGAGTTA
>CACZUS010000084.1 GCA_902784425.1 uncultured Bacteroidales bacterium | reverse complement strand
GTCGATGCATACTCTCTTCCATCAGACGACAACATAGCATAACAAATAGCTCCCGTTGATTCATCACGTATCAACGTATAATGGTCTTCACTTTCCGCATCCATATAGACATCCGTTCCATACAGATAGACAGTGACCATCGAACTATCTGGCTGACTCATCTGATGTGGCGTGCCGTAATAACTCCTCGCAAAAGAAGATACAGACGCAAGCCATATCATAAATACCATAATATAGTTTAGTGTTTTCATGTCTGTAATTTTTATGATGTCCTTCTTATGATTCTTATTACAAATATATATAATTATAATTAATGTCATCTGATTCTAAAAAAAAACATACCTTTGAAACCAAAAAATTCAACAAACGTCAGTTTTTTTACAACTAATATTTTGAATATGGACGAATACGGATTTGGAGAAGACAAAGAGATGATTGATTACATTTTAAATCATCTTTCAAAAGGGAACAAACAAGGCATAACAGCTGATAAAATTGAGGCTGTCATTGATTATATGCTTGATTTTTACGATTCTAAAGGATTCTTGGATGACACCAAAAATGAAGATGAGGATGTTGAAATTGATGAAACGGAAATGTGCAATTTCATTTTGGAGAAGCTTGACAAGGCAAAAATCACGCTCACAACTGAACAATTAGACGAGATTCTGGATTTAGAATATCAATATAACTTAGACGGGGGAGTCTACAACTAATCTCCCCCACTTTCCTTTATTCATATCTTATAGCCTCGATAGGATCCAACTCGGATGCTCTCTTCGCTGGATACCACCCAAAGACAACTCCTGTCAATGTACATACCAAGAATGATAGCACCACAGAATACATCTGAATATAGATAGGCCAATGCAAGAAGAATTTCAATACATACGAGGCTCCAACACCTATGAAGACTCCTATGATTCCACCTGTGACACTAATCAAAATTGCCTCTATCAAGAATTGAGATAGGATATCAATACCTCTTGCTCCAACTGACATACGAAGTCCAATCTCTCTTGTCCGCTCAGTCACAGACACATACATGATATTCATAATTCCGATACCGCCCACGATTAATGAAATACCTGCAATACAAGCTAACAACTTCGTCATCATATCAGATGTTGATGTCATCATGGAACTCAACTCCTCTTGCGAACGAACAGAGAAATCTGAACTATCTCCATCTTTCAACTTATGATTAGTACGAATCACCTCTTCTATCTCTGCAATTGCCTGACTAGTAACCGATTCCGACTTAGCCGAAGCATAAATAGCATTCAAATAGGTAATGGCAGAGACGCGTTTCTGCACAGTCGTATAAGGAGCCAAAACCACATCATCTTGATCTTGTCCATAACTATTATATCCCTTTGATGTGAGGACACCAACAATCGTAAATGGAATCTTGTTGAATCGAATCACCTTACCTATAGGGTCTTCTCCATTAGGGAAAAGATTGTCTTTTATTGTTTTACCAATCACACATACCTTGGTTGATGATTTTATGTCCTGATAGGTGAACATATCTCCTTCTGCAACCGACAACTTACTGATCTCCAGATAGTCTTGCGACACACCCGTCATCGAACTCGGATAGTTATTGTTTCCACAAATAAACTGACCACTACTTTTTACTATAGGAGAAAAATAGGATGCATAGCGAGTACACTTGCTTTGTATCGACTCATAATCCTCATTCTTCAGAGTCTGCATATCCGAGGAACTCATACGAGCACCACCTGGTTTATCTCGGTTTCCCGGATTGATCATAATCATATTGGAACCCATCTCAGAAATCTGGTTCTGAATACTCTGTTTTGAACCCTGACCAATGGCCAACATGGCAATCACAGAACCAACACCGATAATGATACCCAACATCGTCAGGAACGACCGTAGTTTATTATTACCGATGGCTCTTAATGCTATTTTTAATAGATTTCTAAAATTCATCTTGTATCAATTATAATTAATCATCCGTCTTTGGCAAGTTGGTCAATGCCTCTTTTGCCGATGCTATGTTTGTATTCACAGAGTCCTCCACCACATGACCATCTCGAAGAACGATGTTGCGACTACTATACTGCGACAACTCTGGATTATGTGTGACAAATATGATGGTTCTTCCTTTTGCATATAATTCTTGGAAAAGAACCAAGATTTCAAAAGATGTCTTCGTGTCCAAATTACCAGTTGCCTCATCAGCCAAGATAATAACAGGATCATTCACCAAGGCACGAGCAATCGCCACACGTTGCTGCTGACCACCAGACATCTGATTCGACTTGTGATTCAAACGTTCTCCCAATCCGACAGCCTTCAAACAAGTGATGGCTTTCTCCCTTCTTTGTTCCTCTGATATGGAAGAATTATACATCAATGGTAACTCCACATTCTCGATGGCTGTAGTTTTAGGTAAAAGATTATAGTTTTGAAACACAAAGCCAATCTTTCGATTTCTGAGCAAAGCACGATTGTTCTTACTCATCGTGCGCACCTCCACGCCATCTAGATAGTATTCACCCGACGTAGGTGTATCCAAGCAGCCCAAGGTATTCAGCAAAGTTGACTTACCCGAACCAGAGGTTCCCATGATTGTCACGAATTCGCCCTCATAGATAGTGAAGGAGACGCCACGCAAAGCATGCACCACCTCATCACCCACCTGAAAGTCTCGACGGATGCTGTTCAACTGAATAATCGCCTTTTTATTTTTCTGTTCCATACGCTTTTTGAACTATTCGTTGAAACCCTTCTATGATTATCGACGTCTGCCGCCATTTGGACGTTTAGGCATAAACGGATTGTTATCACCCTGTCCCTGACCTTTTTGCGGCATCTTCATAGCACCATCTACCTCCACAGAGTTTGTGATTAATTGTTCGCCCAATTGCAAACCTGAAATCACTTCTGTGCGAGTACCATTGGAGACTCCCGTTTGAATGATGCGTTGCTCAGCCACTGAGTCACTCACAATCACCCATACGGTAGAAGCACCCCTTACCTCATCCGTAGGCAAGTGAACCGCCCTCATCTTTGGAGGTAACAACGACTCCTCCATTTGGAAACGAAGTGCCTTGTTCGGAATCGTCACAATACTATCCTTGTCCATCGTAAAAATGGATATGTTGGCCGTCAATCCAGGTTTCAATTTCAAATCTGGATTTTTCGTATCTACGATAACTTCATAAGTCACCACATTCGATGTTGTCGTTGGTTCCAAACGAACCTGACGAACGACACCTGTGAATTTATCATTCGGATAAGCATCTACAGAGAACTCCACCTTCTGTCCTTGTTTCACCTCACCGATATCTGCTTCATCTATATTGACCACCACTTGCATGTCGACTAGATTTTCCGCAATCACAAACAAGGTCGGAGTTGTCATCGATGCCGTAACGGTTTGTCCCTCTTCCACCTCTACGGAAAGGACCACACCATTGATTGGAGAGGTAATCGTAGCATATCCTAAATTAGTAGTGGCTCTATCCACCTCAAATTTGCTTTTCGTTACTGAATTCTTCACACGAACATATTGATATTCAATCTCTTCAAATTCAGAATCACTGATCAGACTCTTATCGTGCAATGTTTTGTTTCTATTGTATACCTTCTCATAATAATGCAATTCGTTGAGCGCAGTCGAATAATCTGTCTTTGCCGCATTTAAAGAGGTAAGCAAGGTGGAGCGATCCAACTCTGCCAACAACTGACCTTTCTTTACCACCGAATTGTAATCCACATAGATTTTATCAATCTTACCAGATACTTGTGTACCCACTTCCACCTCTGTTACCGGTTCAATCTTACCCGTTGCCGTCACAGAATTGGTGATTCTCCCCAACTCTACAGGCTCCGTCTGAACAATAGCACTCGGAGGTTGTTTCTTAAAAAACAAAAAATATAAAACAATAGCTACAACAACTGTTAAGATAGCTATCAGCGCAATCTTTTTCTTATCCATACAATCTATATTTGTTTAGAATTCTAAAACTACAAAAAGAATTTTATTATTTCTATTTTTAATAGACGAATTGTCACATTTTGTCGACAAATATAAGCATTTCGTCATATATTCACGAAATCGCTATACATTTAGGTGAGTTCTATAAATTATGAGCCGCCAGAATCGCCTCCACTGCAGGAATCCAATTCTCACCGTTCTTCGGTTGATAGGTGACAAAGCCCAATTGTTTTCCCATCTCTATGTTGCGTTGTCCATCATCCACAAAAAGTGTTTCCGTTGGTTTTAACGGTGAATGTTCAATCACATGTCTGAAGATCTCCTCCCCTGGTTTGGTCATTTTCAACTGATAGGAAGCGAACATCTTATCAAAATAATATGAAAGAGGTTTACCCAATGAAGAGAAACTATCCGTGTTGGCTTGTTCAAAAACATACGGGTTAATGTTACTCAAAAGGAAAAATTTATAGTTTGTTCGATGAGACTCTATCCATTGCAACTTCTCAATGTTCACGCTCTTCGTGATAGACAGCCATGCAGCTTCAATATCTTCATCAGAAACCGTACGTCCCACCTCTTTTCTGAAAGCGTCATTAAATCCTTTCCTATCCAATCTACCCTCTTCCACATCCAAGAAGATGCCATTTTGCCGATACAAATTGAGATAATCCGATATGTTTTCCATCCCCAACGCACGGAAATGAGCTGAAGCAGCCTCCAAATCCGCATCAATTATAACGCCTCCGAAATCAAACAACAAATTTTTTATCATACATATATATCATAAGGTGAGATCAAAAAAAAATTTTCATGGAAAATCACTTCCCTATATTCATTGGCACGTTTTTCCATGTTCCCTGTATAAAAGAATTGTATGCATCGGTTCCTTTCCCCAAGAAAAATTCTTTTTCTTTCATAGGAGAAGGAATGCTGGCAACATAGTTCAACACATCCATCTCATCCATATCGGAAAGCAATGATGACAAGTCAAAATCCAACTGCAAACAATACATATATACATTTTTACGTTTGGAATACTCGCCGACCTTCAACGGACCATTCTCCACCTGTTCCGTTAGGTTATTCAAATCCAGACGATTATAAATCATTCTACCCTTGTATTCAAATCCACAATACAAGGAATCACTTGGTAAAAACTCGCGTGTCGACTGAATTGTAACAGGGAATGTTAACATCAAATCATGATCCTTCAAATGGGTATACAGAATGGCGGAAACGATTGGAGAGAAATCAATCTTACTTTTGGGAATATCCATCACTCTCATCTCTCCCACCTGTACAACGTTATACCGTTCCTCTTGCACGATCTCCTCCTCATGATACAATGAAAAGAAGCCCACCACAATGGCAGCAATCAGAATCAGTACAACCGGTATGATAATTTTCTTCATCAGAATCAAACTTTTAATGCACCTACAATCTCCTTCACCGACGAGAAACCATGTCGGTCAAGGTATTCATTTATACCAGCCACCACCTTTAGCGTCACCGCTGGATCGATGAAATTGGCCGTTCCTATTTGAATGGCAGAAGCACCCGCCAAGAAGAACTCTATGGCATCCGTTGCATTCATAATGCCACCCAATCCAACTACTGGAATCTTAACCGCCTTAGCCACCTGCCATACCATACGAAGGGCAACTGGTTTCACACATGGACCAGACAATCCTCCCGTCACGGTCGACAAAACTGGCTTCATACGCTCCGCATCGATCGCCATTCCCATCAACGTGTTAATCAGTGAGACGCTATCCGCTCCGGCGGCTTCAGCCGACAGCGCTATCTCCGCAATATTTGTCACATTAGGAGACAACTTCACAATCAGGGTCTTCTTATATACCTTACGAACAGCAGAGACAACCGATTCAGCACCCGCACATGTGGTACCAAACGCCATACCTCCCTGTTTTACATTCGGACATGAAATGTTCAATTCTATGGCTGGAATATTCGGCAACTCATTTATCTTTTCAGCCGTAGCCACGTAATCATCCACACACGCACCCGAAACATTGACAATCATATTTGTCTGAATATCCTTGATACGAGGATAGATGTTTTGTATAAAATAATCCACACCCTTATTTTGCAATCCAACACAATTCAACATACCCGAAGGAGTCTCAGCCATACGCGGATAAGGATTACCCTCACGATGAGCTAATGTCGTACCTTTCACGATGATACCACCGATTTGACTGATATCGATGAAATCAGCATATTCCTCTCCATAACCGAACGTGCCTGATGCAGTCATCACTGGGTTCTTCATCTGCAACCCACCTATTTTCACACTTAAATCTGCCATGTCAAATCTTTTATGTTAAACACTGGTCCATCAGAACATACACATTTATGTCCCTCCTTCGTCTCTGTCACACAACACAAACATGCACCCAATCCACAAGCCATCTTGTTTTCCAAAGAGACCTCGCAATCAATTGCATTCTGTGCAGCAAAAGCGGCCACCGCCTTCATCATAGGGGTTGGTCCACACGTATAGATCTTATCGAATTGTTCATTTTTCAAAACTGAATGGTTGGTGACGAATCCTTTCTCTCCACACGAGCCATCCTCTGTCGTCACTAAAACTCTTCCCACCTTCTCGAAGGCTGCAATCTGCAAAAGATCCTTTGCCGAACGTGCACCCAAAAGGAATGTAGGTTGATATCCCTTCGACTTCAAATAGCTACCCAAATCCAAGAGAGGCGCCACACCGACACCACCACCCACCAACAAAAGTGACTTTTGTTGTGGCTGAGGATCTGAAAATCCATTTCCCAATGGCAAAACAACATTCACTGTATCTCCAGCTTTCAATGTAGCCAACTTGCGAGTACCATCTCCCACCAATTGAATCAATAAATCCAACTCGTTTTTAACTCTGTCCACAAAATGAATGGAAATCGGACGACGCAAAAATGTGGTGCTTGAATTGTCCACGCGAACTTCTGCAAACTGACCTGGACGCATTTCTGGCAACTGAGCGTCAGATGTCAATTTCATTAGAATATGTTTGTCTCCCAATTTTTCGTTGGAAACAACCTTTAAATCAACGATATGCTTCTTCATACTATTTGAAATCACAATAGATGCAAATATACATTTTTTTGTCGTAACCCCACGAAATTAATTTCGGCAAAATCGCCTTGTCAACAATAAATTTCTGTAATTTTGCATTTGATAATTAAATGAATTTATAAGATTCACCATAAAACTTACAACTATGCAGGTTACGGAAAACCCTGAGAAAAACCGACAGACGACAGCCTTCATCATTATTGTTACGATTCTCGTCTCGTGTTATTTGACCGCCAACGCCATGGCCGTCAAGTTAATCAACATTCATGGCATCACCATTTTCGATGCTGGCACCATCATCTTCCCCATCACCTATATGTTGGGCGACGTACTCACTGAGTTATGGGGATTCAAGACCGCCAAACGCGTAATATGGCTCACATTCCTATGCGAAGTAATCTTCACCCTCTTCACGTGGATTGGCACCCTGCTTCCTTATCCCGCAGAAACAGTTGAACAAGCTCACGCATACGAGACCGTCTTCGGCATTGTTCCCCGTATCACCATCGCTTCTCTCATCGCTTTCCTGTGTGGTGAGATCGTAAATTCATGGACATTCGTGAAAATAAAAGAAAAAACGAAAGAGAGATGGTTCGGACTAAGAGCCATAGGCTCCTCCGTCTTCGGCTACACCATAGACACTACACTGTTTGTCCTTCTGGCTTTTTATGGCACCGTCTCCAACCACGATCTATTCACAATGATTGGATTCCAAATCGTTGCGAAACTGGCATTAGAGACATTCTTCGCCACCCCTTTTGCTTACGCTTTCATACAGAAATTCAAACAGAAGATTGGTTGAGACATACCATATAAACATCCACACTTGAATGCCGACGGAAACAAAAAATGGAAAGATGTAACTTTTTCATTTTTTTATTCTTATCTTTGACAGCGTTGTTTAAAAGGGTTCTATAAATTTACGACTGTCAAATGAAACGATTCATACGTCCCATATCCTGCGTTATATTTCTTATAATCTGCATATTAAGCTGCAAGAGCTCCACAAAAGAAGAGTCTTCGCAACAACATGTAGATACCACATGCATGAAAAAAGATACCGTCTACACAAAAGAAGACACTTGCATAAAAGAAGAGAGTCTCGCAGACTCCTTCACCATTGAAAGAGCTCCTTCACAAAAACAAGAGGAGATATATGAATATGATGATTTTGAATCTGTTTATAGCGACGAACCGTATCAAGGAACGCCCGTCAATAAGAGGACGGAACAAAACACACAATTCGACACAACATTCAAATCCATTCATATCTTCGTAGCCCTTTGCGACAACGTCCACCAAGGCATCGTTCCCGTTCCCGCCAGCATAGGAAACGGACAAAAACCATCCACCAATCTATACTGGGGATGTGGATACGGAATCAAAACATATTTCAAAAAGAGTCAGGAATGGAAGCTATTAAAAACATCTTCCATCAACGACACCGTCATGGAACGGCTCGTTTTCAAACATGTCAATCAGAACTATTACTTAGTGGCCGACGCCTACAATGGGAAATACATTGCACAATGCATCTCCGACTTCCTTTCTAGTGCATGTGGAAGATGGAAAGACACAGTTCACATCAACAATGACCTAACGATTGGTTGTTGCGGAAACGCACAGCTAGTGAGCTATATCGGTCACGACGGTTTGATGGAGCATATAATTGCAGATACTTTCGCCAACGTCGACGGGAAGAAACGAGATATAATCATCCTTGCATGCATTAGCAGAGAATATTTCACTCCTTACCTAGAGCCTTCCAATGTCAATCCGTTAGTATGGACGCGAGAGTTGATGGCCCCCGAAGCCTATACGATTCACGATGCCATCACTGGATATATTAAAGGAGAGTCTGATCAGCAAATACTGGACAGAGCCATTGAAGCCTATGCCTCCCATCAGAAAAGCTGCGGGATCAAAGGAGCCAAGGCAATTCTGACAACAGGATGGAAGGAAAAAAGTAAAATAAACCATTGAATATAATAGATATGAATACAAAAAATTTTTTGGTAATGCCCCTATTGGCATTTTGTTTAATCAGTTGTAACGAATCACAAAAAGATTCACAAATTGAATCGTCCAAAGATTCAACATCAGTTGTAGTAGAAAAGAGCACGCCCCCTACAACCGAAACAATCGATCCAACTCAATACAAAACAGAAAACATGGAAAACATTCAGCAAGTACACGATTTCATTAAGAAATGTGGCGTCTATTATCTTGCTACAGATGATAACGGTCAACCACGCGTTCGTCCGTTTGGAACCATCCATATCTTTGAAGGTAAATTATACATTCAAACAGGTCACAAGAAAAGAACGTCTCAGCAACTCGCACAGAATCCAAAAGCTGAGTTGTGTGCCTTCGATGCAGCAAACAACAAATGGATACGTGTGTCAGGGACCATGGTGGAAGACAATCGCGTCGAAGCAAAAAAATCAATGTTAGATGAATACACATCCCTTCGAAGAATGTATGATGAGAACGATGACAACACTGCTGTCTACTTCTTCAAAGATGGTGTCGCATACATCTCCTCTTATGGTATAGAAGATGTTGAAATAAGATGGTAAATTGTTCATAACAATTGATTCTTTTCTTCTTCATTCTTAATTATAATAAGTATCTTTGCGACCGAAATAAAAAGGCACATGGAGAATTTCATCGTATCAGCAAGAAAATATAGGCCCTCCACATTTCTTTCCGTGGTAGGACAATCGGCACTGACAAGCACCTTAAAAAGTGCTATTGTGAGTGGTAAGCTTGCGCATTCGTATCTTTTCTGTGGGCCTCGAGGTGTGGGAAAAACAACGTGTGCTCGTATTTTTGCAAAGACCATCAACTGTTTGAATCCAACAGCCGATCACGAAGCATGCAACGAATGTGAGTCATGCAAAGCATTTAACGAGCAACGTTCATTCAACATACACGAGTTAGATGCCGCCTCCAGCTTTCAATGCATTTTTGAAGACTTTGGAGGAACCACCTTCATATGCTATTTTCATATTGGCAACCACAGAAAAACATAAGGTGTTGCCTACTATTCTCTCTAGATGTCAGATATACGATTTCAACAGAATCGGAATCGACGACGTAGTGAAGCAGTTACAAATGATTGCCGACAAAGAGGGAATAAAAACCGAAAAGGAAGGATTAAGTGTCATCGCGCAAAAAGCAGACGGTGCAATGCGTGATGCGCTCTCCATATTTGATCAGATCACTGTTTGCTCAGGTGGTAACGTCACCTACAAGAATGTAATTGATAATCTAAACGTGTTGGATTACGATTACTATTTCAAATTGGTAGACAATTTCAGAGATGGCAACATTTCTGACGCTCTTCTCACTCTTAATGAAATACTAAGTAAAGGATTTGAAGCTCAACATTTTATAAGCGGACTCAGTTCCCATTTCAGAAACCTTTTGGTATGTAAAGATGAGAAAACCATCAACCTTTTAGAGGTGGGAGAAGAGACTAAAAAACAATATCAACAACAAGCTCAAGCCTGCGAAAGCGACTTCCTAATAAAAGGGTTAATGCTGGCTAATCAGTGTGATTTAAATTATAGGACCAGCAAAAACAAGCGGTTACTCGTTGAATTAACACTTATCCGACTTTGCCAATTGTCGGACAAAAAAAAAATATGAAGAAATAGAGTCTGTTATCGCAGACATTCCATTAGGAATTGATCCTTTCTTTCATGATGCTGTTCAGAGTACCCCAGCAACTTCTGCACCTACCACTGCAGCAGCACCTAAAACACAGGGTTCCACACCCACTGTTCAGAAGACAGTTTCAACGGCACCACAACCAACAACTCAGAACGTTGCCCCTGCCACATCCTCGCCTTCCAAACCCACATCGCCAACAGACTCATCCTCAAAAGCGATGTCTCATTTCTCCTTCAACTCCTTCAAGCAGAAAAAAGAGGAAAACACTAAGGTGGAGCAGGAATACCTCGTAAACATCGCTCTTAATGAGAACTTCACGCAAGAACAGATGATTGCTGCATGGAACAAATATATCAGGACTATCCAAGGCAAAAATCTTCTGCTAAACACAATGGAGAGTTGCAAACCTACCTTGACCGACAATTTCATCCTCGTACAAAAGGTGGACAACAACTACCAAGAAAAAGAGATGAGTAACGAAGCCATTCCATTAGTCAACTTCTTGCGAAAAGAACTCAAGAATGGACAGATCACTCTCTCAATTCAACTAAGCGAGATGACCAACATTACAAAAGCAATGACACCAAACGAGCGATTAAAAAGAATGCTACAAAATCATCCCGCACTGAACGATCTACGAGAACAATTTAATTTGGAATTAGACCTATAAGGTGGGTACTTTATAAACACTCACCTGACATAAATAAAAAAGAGACGTTCGCACGTCTCTTTTTTCGTTGTTAATTTAATGAAATGGTTATGGGATTTCCATCTATTGATTGTGTAACTGAAAAAAATGAGTGAGCAAATTCTTTGATAAAGTCTAAAGTTTCAACCGATGGACCATCCTCATTCTCTAGGACTTTTTTTTCTTCAATTGTTGGAGTAGTCCCCTCTCCATAATAAAATTGAGTAAAGGTTTTTACCATAAGCACATCGTTTTAAAGTTTACATTATAAGAACGAGACTATTTCTATTTTATTTCAAAAAAAGCGGATTTTTTTCAAAATATCCACAAACACAAGGGTTGTTTTCAAATTTTCCACACACAATACGCAATTCTTTCCATATCATCCACATCAATTTTCATTAGTTACACATCACAGAATCCTTATTGGATTACCTTTGTCTCAGATGAAAGAAAGAAATTCATCTACTGAAATTTGACCCTATTATATAAATATACTATATCCGATCTGACCTCTATGAGATTATGTTTTGAATGTCATTAAAAAAATCCGGAACGAAAGTTTCGGATTTTTTTATTTAGGTAGGGTCAATTAAAGCACATGGATGATTGATGATAATCAGCAATGGATATAGTGCCAATGTCGAAAAAAAAGATCAAACCATCACTCATCGATTACAGATTAAATCCAGACACCATATTAACGAAGTAAGAAAGCATTTTTCAAAACATCCACATAATCAGGCTATATTTTCAAATTTTCCACATAAAAATCACGCATTTTTTCAAATTGTCCACATCATTTTTCATTTTTTACACAACGAGAGGAGTTCTGTAGTTTATCTTTGTCTCAGATGAAAGAAAGATTTCATCTACTGAAATTTGACCCTATTATATAAATATACTATATCCGATCTGACCTTTATGAGATTATGTTTTGAATGTTATAAAAAAATCCGAAACTTCCGTTCCGGATTTTTTTATATTTATACCCTCAGGTGTTTTTAATCATTACTGTATCAAGCAAACTTCTGGATGCAATTGGATTGCGAACTGATCTTTTACCGACAATTGAATTTGTTTCATCAAGAAAAGAAGATCCTCTCCCTTAGCACCTCCCCTATTCACCAATATCAACGGTTGTTTTTCATAGACTCCAGCAGCACCTATGTTCTTTCCTTTCCATCCACACTGACTGATAAGCCATGCAGCAGGAATCTTATATCCATCCGCCACCTCATAAAAAGGTATTGTAGGATAACTCCGTTGCAAACGCTCAAATTCAGCTTTTGAAACCACTGGATTTTTAAAGAAACTACCAGCACTACCAATTTCTGATGGCAATGGGAGTTTAGACATACGGATATCTACTATCGCATTACGCACATCTTGTAATGAAATCGTATCGAGTCCCTGCAACACCTCCCGAACATTACCATAATCTAATTTCAACTCATAATACGGAGCTTTTGTCAATTCATATGTAACAGAAACAACAATTAACTGTTTCTCTTTCTTAAAAACACTTCCTCTGTATTCAAATGCACAATCGGTTCCCTCTAACGTTTTGAAGATGTTTTCCTTGGTATCATACACCTCAACACGACGAATCACATCCTTCGCCTCCACTCCATACGCTCCAATATTCTGAACAGGTGAGGCTCCCACACGACCTGGAATCAAAGAGAGATTCTCAACACCCCCCAACTGATGTGAGATGGTCCACTGCACAAATTCATCCCATACTACGCCAGCACCCGCCTTCACCAAACATTTCTTTTCTGTTTCTTCTATAATCTCTATCGTTTTTATGTCAGATTGAATAACCGGATAGTTCAAATCATTCTTAATAAGAAGATTACTACCATCGCCTATAGGCAACCAATTTCCTTGAAATATTCCTTCTTTGTATAATTGTTCCAACTCCTCTTTCTTTTCATACTGATAGAAATCCGAACAAGAAACGGAAAATCCAAATGTATTGTGACTTAACAACGAATAATTTTGATAATGCTTCATAATTTACTAAACTCACATAAACATAATCCAAAGATACAACATTAAACGGGCATTATCGTATAGCATCTAAAAAAAACAATCACAATTCGACACAAAATTCATATGAAATTAATTCAAAGAACACATCGTAATAAACATAAGTGTTGTAAATTTGCATTCTAATGAATAGCAAAAGAATCATATTTACCGTAACGAACAATTTGGAATCAGACCAACGTGTTCATAAAGTGGCGAGTTATTTCCATGAAAAAGGATGGGACGTCATGGTCATCGGTTCAAACCATCGTACCTGTCATCCTTATCAGCAACCCTACCAGACAAAGCGGTTGAATGTATGGTTCAAAAAAGGTCCCCTATTTTATGTCGAGTTCAATTTAAAGCTATTCTTCTACTTACTATTTCACAAAACAGATCGTATCTGGGGAAATGACACCGACACAGCTCTTGCCACTTATTTCGCTAGCAAGATAAAGCGTTGCGACTACTCTCTCGATTTGCATGAATTATTTCCAGAAGTGCCAGAAGTGACCGACAGACCTCGTGTCAAGAAAATGTGGACAAAAATCGAAGATTGGATATTGCCTCATATTAAGGATGGTTATACCGTTTGTGAATCCATTGCACAATACTATAAAAGTAAATATGGGGTTCAACTAAAAGTGTTGAGGAACGTTCCATTCTTCCAAGAATATCAACGAGAATGCAAATTCAACTATCCCAATAAAAAGATCATTCTGTACCAAGGAGCCGTCAACGAAGGCAGAGGTGTGGATTGGATTATACAAGCCATGAAACATATTGAAGACGCCGTTTTCGTCATCATTGGCGATGGAGACAAGAAACAAGAGATGGAAAAGCTTGTCAATAACCTACAACTGAATGACAAAGTTAAGTTTTTGGGGCATCGTCCTTTTTACGAATTAAAAGAATACACAAATAGTGCTGACTTAGGTGTTTGTCTGCTGGAAGGGAAAGGATTAAGTTATTATTATGCACTTCCCAACCGCATATTTGACTTCATGCAAGCGCACGTGCCTATATTAGCAACTGATTTCCCCGAAATACAGAAAATAATAGAAACAGAAAAAACAGGAACAACCATCAACCATTATGAACCTGAATACTTGGCATCTGTGATTGAAGATATGTTGCATCAACCCATCGACCACGAGCGTTTCTCTCAAGCCGCCAATCGCAACAATTGGGAAAAAGAAAGGGAAATCATCACATTATGACAAATTCCCCCTATTCCTTAGTGAATTCTACACGACTTGTCGCATAAAAGCACCTTATTTCTTTTTTGTTTCCCCTGATATCTGCAAATTAGGTTTTTTACCTGTTGAATTGGAATAAATCTTAATCGTTTTGTGAAATGCCCCACTCACTTTTCCTGTATAATACACATGAACAGAGCCCGTATCACCAGGAGCCACTGGCGTTTTCGTCCATGTAGGGGATACACATCCACAAGAAGGCACCGCATCGGTCACCACCAAAGGAGCCGTTCCTTCATTTTTAAAGACAAAGACATGCTCAGCCGTCTGTCCCAAATAACTATCTGTCATGACATACTCTGTCTCTTGAAACACAATTTTAGCTTTATCAGCAGCGAACAAAGAGCATGAGAGTGCCAACATAAATATTAAAGTAACTATTTTTCTCATATTCATTTTTAGTTTGTCGATAATACATAGGATTTCTCCTCAAATATATGAAAATAAAGATATAAATAGTCC
>CACZUS010000083.1 GCA_902784425.1 uncultured Bacteroidales bacterium | reverse complement strand
CGGATGTTCCAGTCTGACAGCAGCACCCGAACTGCCTGCCATACAATTGCAGGCGGATTGTTATCATAACATGTTTAACAAGTGCACCAACTTAACAAAAGCGCCCCAACTACCGGCCACATCCTTAGCAGATGGGTGTTACTATGGAATGTTCATGGGTTGCACCAGTCTGACCAAAACACCTGAATTGCCCGCCACCACATTGACGAATTGGTGTTACAGAGAGATGTTCATGGATTGTACCAGACTAACAGAGGCATCGCAAATACCAGAAGATCATGGACATTACTACACCTACGATGACATGTATAAAGGTTGTACCAACCTTCCTCCAACATTCCAACTTATCCGTAAGACACCTGCCCCAAAGCAAGAGTCAACTATCAACTCTGCGGAGCTATTCCCTGTAATAAAAGGATTTTCACCCAACAAATGTCTTACCTTCACGGCGGAATCGGACAATGTACAGATCAGCATAGAGAACAAAGGCCAGGAAGGAAGACACCCTAATGTTCAATACTCCACAAACGGAGGAAAGGAATGGAAGTTTCTTAGGATTGGAGAACAAATCAAGTTGCCACACAAGGGTGACAAAGCTTTGCTGAGGGGGTATAACCCACAAGGTTTCTCAGTCGCCCCCGACTCGTACATACGCTTCGTCATGACCGGTCGTGTCGCCGCCAGCGGTAGTGTGATGAGCCTTATCGACGGTATCGGGAAATGCCAAAAGATCCCCAATGCTTATTGCTTCGCTTGTTTGTTCGACTCGTGTGCTAGTCTGACGCAAGCACCCGAATTGCCCGCCACACAGTTGACCATAGGGTGTTACATGAAGATGTTTTCAAGATGCACCAGCCTAACAGAAGCGCCCCAACTGCCCGCTACACAGTTAGACGAATGGTGTTACTGTTTTATGTTCTTTGGGTGTGTTAACCTGAGACAAGCCCCCGAACTACCAGCCACACAGACACTCAAAGGATGCTACAACAACATGTTCAGAGGGTGCACCAGTCTAACCAAGGCACCGCAACTGCCCGCCACACAACTGACGAGAGGTTGCTACGTCTTCATGTTCGATAGTTGCACCAGTCTGACAAAAGCGCCTGAACTACCCGCCACAATCATGGCAGAAGAATGCTATGCCGGAATGTTCAACGGATGTGTCAATCTGAAAGAGGCACCAAAACTGCCCGCCAAGAGGTTAAGTTGGCAATGCTATCTGCTGATGTTCGCTGGATGCACGCAACTGGTACGAGCTCCCGAGCTACCCGCTAATGTATCGTTCGAGGCCTGCTATGCTGAGATGTTCGCAGGATGCACCAATCTGAAAGAAGCGCCCCAACTGCCCGCCCCGTTCATGACGAAGGATTGCTACAGGGGTATGTTCAGAGGATGTACAAGTCTGACACAGACACCCGCACTGAACGCCACAAAACTGGTTGACGGTTGCTATACCGAGATGTTTGAAGGATGCACCAGTCTGAAGGAAATACCTCAATTGCCGGAGGTCTCTCTAGACTACAGGAAATTCGATCAATCAAAGAAAGACTATAAAACAGAAAAGCACATTGTGAGTTTAGGCAATGACACAATCCGTTTACACATTTTAAGCAGTGACTGGTGGCTCAAAAGACACCTCGCAGGTACCAATTTCAAGTTAGAGGACAATGGTGTCCTGAAGATTCCAGATTTGAAGGGAAAAGACCGGTTTATGAAATGCGAAGGTCACAACATCACCAACTTCTCGGTCTCACCACTGGGCGACAATCGTTTCAATTTGGAAAGCATCGATATAGCAACCCTTCCTACGGATAAAAAGGTGAAGCTAACGACAACCTCTCATGAGGGAGAATTATTGGCGGAGGTTACGATTCTTATCTCGAGACCCACTTTCTATCTAAAAATAAACGACCAACTGGTGAAAATCGACAGTGCATCCGTTATGCCGTCCTTCAAAGAAGAAGATAATGTAAGTTTTGTTGTCTTCGACGAGAATGGCAAGGAGATGAAGGTGAGAGAACACGATATAAGAAGGGTAGGAGTGCCGCACATGGGAGGTGTACTGATTCCCCTAGGAGGCGAACTCAGTCTCCAAGAAAAACATTGGTTACTTGAGTTTTTTAAGTCTTCTCATATTCCTCTTCAAATTTACATTATGTACAAGAATGAGGAAGGAAAATCCTGGAAAAAAGGGATACCGTTCTTTCGGGGGGAATAAATTGTAAAGACGCACGGACGAGACGCAATGCATTGCGACTCTATCAATAATCATCATCCCCAAAATCTGTTATGAGAAGCGGTGCGCCACCACTGATGGTATAATAGGCGGTGATTAATAGAATAATAAACGTTGTATACCGCATAAAATTTCATGTGCAGAAGAATTTTTTATAATTTTTTAAAAAAAATCATTAAATTATTTTGTGGGGTAAGAAATAATTTGCACCTTTGTAACGCAAACAAAACAGGTAGATTTTTTCATAGTTAAGGTTTAGATTGATTAAGGGACGTTGTGAAACGTCCCTTAATTTTTTTATTCCATAGGAAAGATGGAATAAAAAGGAGGAATGTCGCTCCATTTTTTGGTAACAAAAATTCTTATTATTCTCTAAATTAGTTATTTTTGCAGTTATGGAGCAAATGATAGAGAAAATAGCATCGAACTTGCCAATAACAGATCCGATTATGATCTTTTCATTGGTATTGTTTGTTATTCTGATTACTCCGCTCGTTTTAGACAAGATACGTATTCCACACATTATCGGATTAATAGCCTCTGGTGTCATTTTAGGAGAGAATGGATTGGGTGTGTTGAAGAGGGATGTCAGTTTCGAGTTGTTCGGAGCGGTGGGAGTACTATATATTATGTTCTTGGCAGGATTGCAGATAGACTTGTCGGATTTCAAGAAGAACATGAAGAAGAGCGTCTTTTTTGGTTTGCTCACCTTTCTCATTCCGATGGTACTGGGCTATTTCAGCAGTTATTACCTATTAGACCATTTATTTGCAAAACTATATCCGGAAAGTACGATTTCCGTTATGAGCAAAGGTTTCTCGCTGAGTGGTTACATCACATTAGCCTCTCTTATGATTGCGAGTATGTATGCCTCGCACACGCTTATTGCTTATCCTATAGTGGGTCGATATGGTGTCACCAAAAACTCCTCCGTCAACATCACCATCGGTGGAACGATGATCACCACGACCTTGGCTCTCCTCATTCTTGCCATCATCGTTGCGTTATGCAATGGGGATATGGGTAACAAATATTGGATTCGGTTTGCCATATCCATTGTTATTTTCGGTATCATCATAGGTTTTTTATATCCTAAGATAGCCGACCGCTTTTTCAAGCATCATGACGATAGTATCTTACAATACATCTTTGTGCTTGCAATGGTCTTCTTAGGTGGATATATGGCGAAACTGGCAGATTTGGAACCTATCATCGGAGCCTTCCTTGTCGGATTGGCTTTCAATCGAAGAATCCCTAAGATTTCTCCTTTGATGAACCGATTGGATTTCGTAGGAAATGCCCTTTTCATCCCGTTTTTCCTAATTGGTGTGGGTATGTTAATCGACCTGCGTCACGTCTTCACCAGTCTTGACACATTGATTGTGGCCTTGGTGATGAGTGCTGTCGCCTCTCTATCCAAATACATAGCAGCGATCACCACACAGAAAACATTCCGGATGACGAAGGAAGAGGGATTGATGATATTCGGATTAAGTAACGCACAGGCGGCGGCTACATTGGCAGCTGTGATGATTGGTTATAACATTATCATTGGCGAGACCACTACGGGCGAGAGCATCCGACTCTTGAATGACGATGTCTTGAATGGTACGATCGTGATGATCTTAGTGACTTGCACCATTTCATCTTTTGCCACGGAAAAAGCGGCTAAGAAACTGGTACGTCTGGAAGATCAATTGGAAGAGAAGATGACAGAAGAGAAGCTGGTCGACAGAATCCTTGTTCCACTCTACAATCCTGACACCCTGAGAAGTTTGATGGAGCTTGCCATCCTACTGAAGGTGGACAAGAGTAAGGAACCGCTCTATGCCCTGACCATCGCCAATAAAAACGCAGCTCACCTCACATCCGAAGAGAAAGCTAAGAAACTATTGGAGAAAGCGGCTAAGATTGCCTCTGCCACCGACAATTCCGTTCGAATGCTCACACGTTATGACGTGAATGTGACCAGTGGTATCATCCAAACAATCAGAGAGAATCAGATCACGGAGGTGGTCATCGGTTTGCACCATAAATCGAACTTCACAGACTCTTTCTTGGGAGACAAGACGGATAATCTGCTGAAGGCGACCAACCAGATGACACTTATCTACCATTGCATACAGCCTGTCAGCACCATCAAGCGATTGGTGATCGCTGTGCCTCCAAAAGCAGAATTTGAGGTGGGATTTGTGAAATGGTACGACCGTATGAAAAATATCTGCAAACAAATCGGCGCGAAAGCATGCTTCTATGCTCATTCCGAGACATTGGAACAGATTCGCACACTCGCCAAAAGAAATAAATTCGGCGTGGAAACAGAATTTTGTGAGTTGGACGATTGGGAAGACTTCCTTGTCCTGACAAGAGTCGTTACTTCGAATGACCTATTTGTGGTGGTTTCTTCCAGAAAGACAGCCATCTCGTACGACCCTCTGTTTGACAAACTTCCAAATCATCTGTCAAAATACTTTGCTAAGAATAGTTATATTATATTATATCCGGATCAGTTCGACGAGAATGCAACGGACAAATACATCGTTTAACAAAATATTATGAGTCAGTTTTCAAAAACATCATTATTTTATTCCATCATGAGGGTTTATTCCAACTTCATATACAAAAGATGGTTTAAATCAATTGAAATCAACGGAGACGTGAACATACCTGAAGAGGGACCTCTAATTTTTGCACCGAATCACCAGAACGCATTTATCGATGCAATGGCATTGCTCTCCTCCTCACCTAAACCTATCGTTTTCTGGGTTCGTGCCGATATATTCAGTAATAAAACAATCGGAAGCATTTTACGTTCCCTCAAGATGATGCCAGCCTATAGAATGAGAAATGGCTACAGCAATCTGAAAAAAAATCAAGAATCCATCTGCAACTCCGATGATGTTTTACTTCATAATCAGTTCTTATGCCTTATGCCAGAAGGTGGGCAAGAAGAACGCAGAACATTGCGTCCTCTGGTTAAGGGAATCTTCAGAAGCGCCTTCTCTGCTCAAGAAAAGATAACTGATAAAAATAAATGGGTGAAGATTATCCCTGTTGGTATTGACTATGGTCATTACGACAAGAGCGGACGACACCTCATCGTCAATTTTGGTAAACCGATTAGCATAAAAGACTATGCTCAACTGCATGAAGAGAATGCACCAGTCGCTTTGAACAAAATCAAAGAAGAATTAGCTCAAAAGATTGAGCCTCTTATGCTAAACATAAAATCAACAGATCATTACGATACATTCTATACCGCTGCTTATCTTTATAATCAATCTATGTTGAATCGAATGGAATTACCTGATAACGAGACTTCGAGATTGGTTGCCCGTCAGAAAATCGTCCATATTTTGGAAAAGGCAGAAGCAGATGAGAGATGTACCGAACAGATTCAACAATTGGAAGATCAATGTCAGAAATGGAGCGAAGATCATCCAGATGTTAGTTTCAGTGCAAAAGTACAAGAACATGGTAATGGATTTGATGTCAATTTGTTGGTCGACATTCTATATCTTATAATTACCAGTTTTCTATTCGTATATGCAATAATTTTCAATGGAATAGGATTTGCTATTTGTAAGCTTCTTGGTAAGAAAGTGCGTGGTTCGGGATTTGAATCGTCTGTTAAATTCGGTGCAGCAGGTATTCTGATGCCAATCATTTACATCATTGAAACAGTTCTCGCCGCATTTTATTTCAAAGACGTTGCCCATACAGTCGTCTTCTTCTTTTCGCTTCCTATTTCATTCGATTTCATGCTTCGTTACAGATGGAGATTCCAATACGTGAAAGAACGTCTGCGCAACATGAGTAAGAAATCGCCTTATCCATCTTCGGTTTCAACTATCATGCAGCAAATTATTTCAACAATAGGTTTATAATGTCATGGCAAGTGCAGCTGATATAAAAGATGAATTGTTTGCAGCAGCAATCCCTGGTAAAAGGGAGGTTTTATCCTCCTTTTTCAAGACGGGGGAGGGACAATATGGAGAGGGAGACCTATTTATTGGTGTAACCGTTCCCCAGCAAAGAGCGATTGTCAAACAGTTTGCCCCACTTTCCTTAGATGAAATCTCTATCTTATTGGCTAGTGAGTTTCACGAATGTCGGATGACTGGACTGCTCTTCTTAGTGGATCTTTTTAAAAAGAACAAAAAGAATGAATCCGTTCAGAAAGAGGTGTTTGATTTCTATCTGAGTTACACACATGCGATAAACAACTGGGATTTGGTGGATTTGTCTGCTCCGCAAATTGTTGGCGATTATCTCTTGAGTCGAGATCGTTCGGTGTTGCACAAGCTATCAGAAAGTGCAAATATGTGGGAGCGAAGAATAGCCATCGTCTCTACTTATACTTTTATAAAAAAGGGCGATTTCACCGATACATTTAAGATTTGTGACACCTTGATTTCTGACAAAGAAGATTTGCTTAATAAGGCAACCGGTTGGATGTTGAGGGAGGTTGGAAAGCAGGATTTTGATGCAGAGTATTCTTACTTAAAGAAGAGATATAAGAAGATGAGCAGGACCTCTCTGCGTTACGCCATAGAGAAATTCGAGCCAGAGATGAGAAGCGATTTTCTAAAAGGATTAATATGATGGATAACTTCGATATACGAAATAGTGCCAGCGAGAAGGAGAAGGAGTTTGAAAATGCCCTTCGACCTCTCTCTTTTGATGATTTTGCGGGACAGACGAAAATCATTGAGAACCTTCGCATCTTCGTACAAGCTGCCAAGATGAGAGGGGAATCACTCGATCATATCCTATTCCATGGTCCTCCGGGACTTGGAAAAACAACTCTTTCCAACATCATTGCCAACGAGCTTGGTGTGGGCTTCAAAATCACGTCCGGACCTGTCCTAGACAAGCCTGGTGATTTGGCAGGATTACTCACTAATCTTGAACCCCATGATGTCCTTTTCATCGATGAAATTCATCGTTTATCACCCGTGGTGGAAGAGTATCTCTACTCTGCCATGGAGGATTATCGGATAGACATCATGATAGACAAAGGACCCAATGCACGTTCCATTCAAATCGATTTGAATCCATTCACGCTTGTAGGTGCTACCACTCGAAGCGGGTTGCTGACCAGTCCGCTGCGAGCACGTTTTGGTATCAACTGTCACCTAGAGTATTATGATATAGATGTATTGAAGGACATCATCATACGGTCTGCCACCCTTTTGAATGCTCCATGTGAGAGAGAGGCTGCCATTGAGATTGCCAGACGAAGCAGAGGGACACCACGTATCGCCAACGCCTTGCTCCGTCGAGTAAGAGACTTTGCCCAAGTGAAAGGAGATGGAACCATCGATGTGAAGATAACAAAATATGCGTTGGAAGCGTTGAATATTGACACATACGGACTGGATGAAATCGACAATAAGCTACTAAATCTAATCATCGACAAGTTCAATGGTGGACCAGTCGGACTCACCACCATTGCCACCGCATTGGGCGAAGATGCTGGCACCGTAGAAGATGTGTACGAGCCATATCTGATCAAAGAGGGTTTCTTGAAACGTACTCCACGAGGACGTGAGGTGACAGACCTCGCCTACAAACATCTTGGCAAACTGAAGTTCAATCAAATGGGGTCGTTGTTTGATTAGTAAAGACGATGTATAGAATCTCTCAACAAGAAACAGGCACGATGTGATTGTAAATGATTGAATCCCATGAAACCATTAAAAATACTTGTCACATACAACTTATCCAGGTATTGTTCTCCCGATATCGCTGGAGGATGTGATCTTATATTCCCCACAGGGAAAACTTTCTCCAAAGAGGAGATAATGAGGAAAATAGGCGACTGCGACGCATTGCTCTCTATGTTTAATCTGCCGATAGACAAAGAGATTATTGATGCAGGAAAGAGTCTGAAAATCATCTCCAACTTTGGTGTTGGATTCAACAATATTGATATCAAGTATGCCCAATCGAAAGGTATAGCGGTCTGTAATACCCCCGACCCTGTTATTGAGCCCACCGCCGAACTGGCTTTTGCTCTGATGTCTGACCTCTCCCGAAGAGTGAGCGAGTGCAATCGGAAACTGCAATACAAAGAGCCCATCCAATGGGGTGTCATGGAGAACCTAGGAACAGGCCTCTATAACAAGACTTTGGGAATCATCGGCATGGGACGCATCGGTCAGGCCGTAGCCAGAAGAGCCAATGCCGCCGGTATGAAGATTCAGTACTATAACCGGCACAAACTTGACGCTTCCATCGAGCAATTATACAATGCACAATACGTTACTTTTGAGGAGATACTCAAAACTTCCGATTATATATCACTACATACCCCATTGGATGATAGTACTTATCATTTGCTCGATGAAAAGGCGCTTTCATTCGCCAAGAAGGGAGTCTTCATCATCAACACTGCCAGAGGGCCAGTCATTGATGAAGAGGCCATGGTCCAATATTTGGAGAACGGTCATATCGGAGGTGTAGGTTTAGACGTGTTTGAAAAAGAGCCAACTATACATGAAGGATTAAAGGGGAAAGACAATGTTGTCATTGTCCCTCACATTGGAACAGCCACACACGAAGCACGAAAGGCGATGTTTCAATATGCCATGCAGAATATTCAACTCTTTTTCGAGGATAAAAATCCACTAAGTAGGATTGTTTAACCCTCCATTTGGGCGTTATTAACGTCCCCACTCATTCATGAAACTCCCTATTTTATAGGGGGTTCAGTCTCTCTTTACCACAATTTAACATTTTTTATCGCACAAGTATTGTTTTTTACAAGAAAAAGCAATACCTTTGCAACGCAATTCAAAAATGAATTGGCTACATGCGGAGTGGAGCAGTTGGCAGCTCGTTGGGCTCATAACCCAAAGGTCGTCTGTTCGAGTCAGGCCTCCGCAACGAAGAAGAGAGTGCATCAAAATTAAGGTTTTGATGCATTTTTTTGTCTCTACCTATATGTGTCTTAATGGTGGTTTTGATAAATTCATTTTGCAGGATTTTGTCTCTATAGGGACATGGCGTGTTGCATCAACTGGGCTGCAGATTGGCGTATGCCAACAAAGGAAGAAGTCGAGGAACTCATTGAACAGTGTACACGTGTCGAGACAGTTGACGCGATCCACTCCTTAGCCATAGGGTATCTTAGAAGAAATCAATTCAGAAGGAAATCACCTATCCAAACGCATTGCACACCGTTGATATTGCCACATTGAAGTTTATCAGCCACAACAATGTATTTGGGGTGATTATCTTTTATCTCTTGAAGGGGAGTCAATTCTCGTAATCGTGTTTTATTTTCTTTATGTACAAATCTCTTTTTATCATACCTGTCGGGTTATACTCCATCAAACTACAAAAAATTTAGTAGTTTATCGGGTTATACTCCGATAAACTTTAAAAAATTAGAGGGGATGATGAATACGAAGGATGATAGGGGAACATGTCTTAAATGGAAGAACTTGCTTATTTTACAGAACAGTTTATGGTTATTTGTCGTTTAATGATTTGTTTTTTATATTTGCCTTGTTTTATCAATGGTTGATTTTTTATGGATTATAAGCCTGCATATATCATTTTCATAATTCGCAAATTTGCTGAGCATTACAATATGACAGCAAAACAAGCTTACCTATACCTTAAACGGTTCTCTGGTATAGCTTTTTTGGATGAATGTTACGAGGCGGAACACCAACAAACGATAGAAACTGCCATAGAAGATCTAACTATAGTATGTAAAAATCACGGAGGAGATTTACAATATGCTTAAACTCTATCACGGATCTAATATTCGTATTGAGAAAATTGACCTTTCTGCTGGGCATGTCAACAAGGATTTCGGGAAAGGTTTTTATTTAACTGACATAAAAGAGCAGGCGGAAGCTATGGCGATAAGAAAAGCGAGGATTTTTCCTGGCTCACAGCCTGTTGTAACTTCATTTCTCTTCAATGATACTTGTCTAAGAGATAACTCTCTTAACATTAAAATTTTTGATAAGGTGAGTGACGAATGGGCTGATTTTATATGCCAAAACCGTCGTGCTTCCGAATCTGGCTATGTACATAATTATGATATTGTTATTGGTCCAGTGGCAGATGATGGGGTTGTAATGCAACTTAATCGGTATGAAATGGGTCAAATAACTCTTCATCAACTAGTTGAAGAGTTGCGTTATAGATATTTGAATAACCAATATTTCTTTGGCACAGAGCGTGCTGTAAAATTCTTGGAATTGCTATGAGTTATGAACAGTCATATTTAATTGATTATGTTTCTGCGGGATTGGTACAACTTATCATGGAGAAACAACATAAAAACATATCTGAAGCCTTGGATGTTTTGTACAACTCAAAACTCTATGATTATCTAACTGACCCTGAAACTGGTTTGTATCTTCAAAGCAAATATTACAACTATGAACTATTACAGAAAGAATGTGAAGGTCTGTAGTGCCCCGACAATCTCTGCCTTCATATTTTGCAGACATCACAAAAACTTATATCTTTGAAAACAAATTAA
>CACZUS010000082.1 GCA_902784425.1 uncultured Bacteroidales bacterium | reverse complement strand
TTAGGATTCGGTCTTGATTCTTATCGCTTGGCTCTCGAATCTCTTATTCATATTAACCAGCATCAAAATAATGAATGCTGAAAAATATTTAGAAGACCCCGTCGTTGCGAAATATTGTTCCTATCTTATGTTGGAACGATCCTATTCCGACAATACGGAACTTTCTTATTTGAATGATATTTCAAAACTGTTGGACTATCTCTCGGATGCTCATATTAGCTATACAGATGCTTCCTACGAGGTTTTGCAGGATTTTCTGATAGATCTGTCGGAATTGGGTATTGCGCAACGATCTCAGGCTCGTATCATCTCTGGAATAAAGTCTTTCTATAAGTTTCTCTTGGCAGAACAGCTGATAGAGGTGGACCCGACAGAGATGCTCTCCTCTCCTAAACTCTCTCGCCATTTGCCGAACGTCCTTACGATTGATGAGGTGAATGCCATTATCGATTCGGTCGACCTCTCCGAACCTTTGGGTCATCGAAACAGGGCAATGCTTGAAACTTTATATAGCTGCGGCTTGCGTGTCTCCGAATTGGTTAATCTACAATTATCGAATCTCTATCTGAATGAGGAGTATATCTCCGTTATAGGTAAGGGTAACAAACAACGTCTCGTACCTATCTCCCCCAAAGCAATTCACGAAATACAAAACTGGTTGAAAGATCGTGCTACCTTCCCCGTTGATAAAAGCAGTAGCGATATCGTATTCCTCAATCGAAGGGGGAAAAAACTGACAAGGGTGATGGTCTTTTATATCGTAAAGACTCATGCTGAAAAGGCAGGTGTCGTCAAAGAGATTAGTCCTCATACCTTCAGACACTCCTTCGCCACTCATCTATTGGAGGGTGGTGCCAACCTTCGTGCTATTCAGGAGATGTTAGGACATGAGTCTATTCTGACAACAGAAATCTATTCGCATATAGATATGCAACGCCTGCGTGAGGAGGTGATTCAGTTTCACCCAAGAAATCAAGGGAAATAGTATTTTATTTGGTAAGTTTCACCGATTCATTTTTTATATTCTCTCTTACTGTCACCTCAAATTTACCGTCTTCTTTCAAGTGAAAGGTGAGATCGCCACCGCTGATCCAGTTGGTGAACAAATACCGAATGATTAGCTCGTCTTCTGTCTTCCATCCATAACAACCTGATACGTTAAAATCTCGATGAATTCCCCTAAAACGATCGTTGGCTCTGATGCTGTATGGGGGACATACGTTGGTGGATGTGCTGACCCATTTTTTATATCCTGCCTTAATGGTATAACGCTCATCTCCTGTTGTCAAAACGGTTAGTTGAAGTTGTTTCCCTTTTTTGTTTATCTGTACGCTCTTCCAATCGAGAGTGTTCCCTTTCTTTAATGGTATCTCTTTGCCGAAATACTTCTCCTTGTTACTGGATTTCCCCTTTCCATCGACGATTGGAAGTGTGTACTCTTTTTTTCTCAGATGTTTATATGCCTTTCCCTCTTTTAGCGGGTGGTCGCTGACACGAGACATCAGTTTGTCGTAGACCATCAGTTGTTCTTTCAATCCTTTGCCCCGATTGGCTTGCGTGATGGCAACGACCATCTTCGTTTTGGGTGATATGATGATGTATTGTCCGAATGCACCATCAGCTCTGTATGTTTTTGTCTTCTCTTGATACCATATATGATAGCCAAAGTCGGATGCCATGCCTGTCTTCTTATGAACCTTCATCATTTCGTTGATCCACTTTTCAGATATCAGTTGCTGACCATTCCATTTTCCCTTGTCTAATAGTAGTTGACCGACTTTAGCCATCGATTCTAGTTGCATATAAAGTCCCCATCCACCGGTATTTATTCCCTCCGGACTCTCCTCCCATTGCACCTCTGTGATGTGCATGGGCGTGAAGAGACGAGCTTTCAGATAGTCCAGCATTTTCATTCCTGTCGCACGTTGCACTATGGCAGAGAGGAGGTAGCTCACCATCGAATCATACTCGAAGGTCTCTCCTGGATTCTTCAACTCCTTACTTAGGAAGGCTTTTATCCATTCAGTCTCCTTACTTCTTAGTTGCCAATCGCGCTTGATGCCTGAACACATGACGAGTAGGTCTCGTACGGTTAGTTTTGCCAAATCTTTTGAGACAGTGCCGATTTCATCGGGGAAAAAAGAGACTACGCGATCGGTTATTTTCAGTTTCTTTTCGTCGACAGCTAATCCAACAGCTATGCCCACAAATGTTTTTGAAGCAGAGT
Organism: uncultured Bacteroidales bacterium; assembly: GCA_902784425.1. Classification (GTDB taxonomy): domain Bacteria; phylum Bacteroidota; class Bacteroidia; order Bacteroidales; family Paludibacteraceae; genus UBA1181. The sequence continues at coordinate 8,789 of CACZUS010000082.1, read as the reverse complement.
ATATCGTATGCGATTCGTTGGCAAGAATAGGCTTTGGATGCAGTTCACCAATCACCTTCCCATGCCTGAGAATCATGATGCCGTGAGGCTCGCCATCCTTTGAATGAACCATTTCATCGAATAATTCTTCAATGTCAGACGAAGCTACCCCTTGTGATTCGGGCGATACTCTTTCCAGATCATTGATTTGTGCACATATGGGTTTGACTGTGATTAGAAACAGTAACAATAAGAGACGTGAAGTTAGATGCCTTTTGCTGTTCATCGTTTTTTTTCGCAAAGATAGGAAAAAATGGGAAAGAAGGTTGTGGGAGAACTCACCTTAAAATACCTTTGGGTTATACTTGCAGAACTTAGAAATTTTTAGTACTATTGCCCGGTTTTTAATAGATATGAATGAAGACCCGTAGTCGGTCTAATTGCGAATGTTTTTCTTTACGATAAGGTCACTGATATGGCAGAGATGAAAAATTTGGCGAAGCAAACCGCCATTTATGGTATTAGTAGTATTTTGGGTAAATTCCTCAATTGGTGTTTAGTTCCGCTTTATACATATATTTTAACCAGTTCGGCTGAGTATGGAGTCGTCACGAATCTCTATGCGTGGACGGCGCTTTTGTTGGTGATACTTACGTATGGAATGGAGACGGGATTCTTCCGCTTTGTCAACAAAACGGAAGAGGATCCACAGAGAGTCTATAGTTCTGTGTTATGGTGTGTAGGTTCCACATCGCTGATTTTTGCTGTAATGGCTTGTCTCTCTTCCCAATCTATCGCAGACTTTCTAGGATATTCCAACCATCCGGAATACATCTCCATGATGGCTGTGATTGTAGCCTTGGATGCTTTCGGATGTATACCGTTTGCTTATTTGCGTTATCAAAATAAGGCGACACGTTTTGCGATCATCAAGTTGATTATGATTCTGATCAACATTTTCTTCAATATTTTCTTCCTTTTGATTTGTCCATGGTTGATGCAAAAAGCACCTTCTCTGGTTGATTGGTTCTACGACCCGAATTATGGAGTGGGGTATGTCTTTGTATCCAATTTGATTTCCACGATATCTGTCACTCTCATGTTGTTGCCACAGATCTTAAAGGCTAGGTTCTCTGTGGATGGTGCACTGTTGAATAAGATTCTTCGCTATTCATTACCGCTACTGATATTGGGTGTTGCAGGTATCATGAACCAGACGATAGATAAGATTATCTTCCCTTATTTGATACCAGACAGATTAGAGGCGGAGACTCAGTTGGGTATCTATGGAGCCTGCTTTAAGATTGCCATGGTGATGATGGTCTTTACACAGGCATTTCGTTATGCTTACGAACCTTTTGTCTTTGCACAAAACAAGGGAGGCGATAAGAAAAACGAGTATGCTGATGCGATGAAGTTCTTTATCATCTTTTCCTTGTTGATTGTGTTGGGAATGGTCTTCTTTTTGGATGTGCTGAAATACCTGATTCGCAGTGATTATTGGGAAGGACTGAAGGTGGTTCCAATCATTCTCTTCTCTTATCTGTTTCAAGGTATCTTTTTCAACCTATCATTGTGGTACAAACTGATTGACAAGACCTATTTCGGAGCCATTCTCTCGCTGATAGGGTTGATCATCACATTGGTTGTAAATGTTGTTTTTGTTCCACAATTCGGATATATGGCATCGGCAGCTGCCTCTTTGTGTTGCTATTTCATGATTATGCTCATATCCTATTTCCTCGGACAGAAATATTATCCTATCGATTATGATTTGAAGTCCATCTTTCTGTATGTTGTAGTTGCTTTAGCACTTTTGGCAATCGGTTATCTGTCGCCATTGGAGGGAGTTTTAAAATATGCTCAAAACATTATACTGATCAGCCTCTTTGTCTCACTGATAATTAAGAGAGACCTCCCATTGTCGGCTATTCCAGTCGTTGGAAAATTCTTTTCAAAACGTGCAGGATAAATTCATCTGAGGAGTAAGGCTTATTTCTTTTAATCATTTCCATGCGTTAATAGTAGATTGTTGATGAAGAAAGGGCGAATAATATGATGAAGAAAGGGCGAATGCAATGATGAAGAAAGGGCGAATATTATGATGAAGAAAGGGCGAATGCAATTCGCCCGTACGTTAAGGCGAATAGGCTTCAGTTATGCATGGAAAGTTAAATGAAATTTCTGTGCCTGAGGTGATTTTTTTATGTGATAATGTCAGAATATATTTTAAATTTGCTAGTAATTCTTAAATAAAGTTGGTTTTTGAAAATTCTTTTTGGAGAAATTCATACTAACTAATAATACATAAGACCATGGAAATAACAATAATGATTCTACAATTGTTGGTGGTATTGCTGGCATTGTATGTGGGTTCTCGTTACGGAAGTTTGGCTTTGGGTGCCATCAGTGGTATTGGATTAGCCATTTTAGTGTTCGGCTTTGGATTGAAGCCAGGAAATCCTCCTACGGATGTTATTTATATAATCATAGCAGCCGTCACATGTGCAGGAATTATGCAAGCAAGCGGGGGCATGGATTGGCTGATTCAAATAGCCGAGAGACTGCTACGAAAACATCCTAAGTACATTACTATTCTAGCCCCTTTGTGTACTTTCTTCCTGACGGTATTGGTTGGTACGGGACACGTTGTCTATACATTAATGCCAATCATTTGTGATATTTCTCTGAAAAAAGGGATTCGTCCGGAGCGCCCATGTGGTGTGGCCAGTATTGCTTCGCAAGTGGGTATCACCTGTTCGCCTATCGCAGCTGCGGTAGCATCATTTGTTGTTATTTCCAATAATAATGGTTTTGATGTCAATAATCTAGGTGTCATCGCCGTCACTATTCCTGCTTGCATTTGTGGACTGATGGCGGCAGCAGCATGGTCATATAACAGAGGATTAGATCTGGATAAGGATCCTCAGTTTCAAGCACGTTTGGCGGATCCTAAGATGAAAGAATATATGTTTGGTAGTACAGCGTCAGTCCTCGACAAAGAGGTAAGTAAACATGCCAAGGCTGCAGTATTTATATTTTTAGGAGCATTAGCCATTATTGTGTTATTCTCTGTTATGCAAATCATCAAACATGACATTCGTCCGTTTTACGATGGTAACGCATTAGGAATGAATATCATTATTCAGATTGTGATGATCGCCGCCGCAGCGCTTATGATTATTTTCTGTAAGGCAGAACCTAAAAAGGCGGTGGCAGGACCTGTTTGGCAGAGTGGTATGGTTGCTGTGGTTGCTATTTATGGTATAGCATGGTTGGCGGACACTTTCTTCTCCAATTATCTTGATGTGATGAAAGATGGGTTGACAGGTATTGTCAGTGAATATCCATGGTGTATAGCGTTTGCCTTCTTTGCTGTTTCTGTATTGATCAATTCACAAGGTGCAGTTGTGGTTGCTATGTTGCCGCTTGCCTATTCTTTGAATATCCCAGGACCTGTTTTGTTGGGTGTGTTGCCAAGTGTCTATGGATACTTCTTCATTCCTAACTACCCAAGCGATATAGCCACAGTGAATTTCGACCGGTCTGGTACCACTGTCATCGGTAAGTATCTACTCAATCATAGTTTCATGATTCCAGGATTGATCTGTGTAATTGTGAGTACGATTGTTGCTATGCTTATAACTCGCTTGATTTATTAATCACAAGTCGAACATATAGAGATTTATGAGATGGGGTTGAAGAATTCCATCTCATTGTCATTTGATGAACAACAAAAAACATAAACTTCGAAAAAACATGAAGTTCGCTGAAAAAATCTGTCGCTCGTTGAAATAAATAGGTGATTTTTTTCCGTGTTTCTACTTTTACATCGTGAATAAGACTGTGCACTCTTATCTTACACTGAACAAATATATTACACTAAACGGAATGTGAGTTATGAACAAGAAAAGTAGAAAAATCTTGGAAATCGTATTTGTGTTGCTCTTTGCTAATATGACGATGACAGTTTCGGCGGCAACGGCAACACAAGTGTTGGTGGAGCAAGAAGGTTCCATCGAATCCTTCATTATTTATGATGGAGGGAAAATGTATTTTTCCGACAATCAATTGATATTCGACACACTTGGGAATGGGAGTTTTATGGCGAAACCGTTGTCGGCTGTGAATAAGTTGCAGTTTGCTACGGTCGAGATCTCATCAATGGGAACGATGGAGGTCTTGAACTCATCGTTTTCAGTTACTACCCATCCTAATCCAGTTGTTGATTATATGATTGTCAGAATGAATCAGGAAGGTTCTTTCCCGTATCAGATCTATAATACGAATGGACAGGTGGTCTTGCAGGGAAATGTTGTCAGTGGTGAGGCTATTGACCTCAGTTCTCTTGCAGTGGGTGTATATTTTATAAAAATAGAGGATACATATTTCAAATTTAGTAAGCTATGAAACGCCATATATTATTTCTAATTTCAATCATCGTCGGACTAGCCATGCTTGCGCAAAGTCGGATGAATTTTCACCTCGTGACGCAACAAACCGACTCTTTCAATTTGTCAGACATTGATACGATTCGTTTTCAGGAAGGTTATGCCCATGTGGAGGGGAAAAATGAACGATCCTATTCAATCGGATCCATCGATAGTGTCACATTTACGTTGGAGTCAGGCGCATCAGAGGGTGATACCGTTTTTGTTACATATAACGCATCGGAGGTGACGGTCATCAATCCATATCCTTCGGTTTCTGTGGAGACCGACGGAGCAGATGTAACAATCATATCATCAGCAGATAAGAAAGGAATTGTCTATTATCTGACGGGAGCGTCGGACAATGGTTCCTTTCAGCTCACACCAGACAGAGGTTTTACGTTGGTCTTTGATAATCTTTCACTATCAAACAGTAATGCTCCCATTGTCTTGAACGAGAGTGAGAATGCAGAGTCGCATACAGCCAATCTCCATCTGATTGGTTCCTCTTCGCTTGCCGATTCTGAGACGAATAATCTGAAATCTGCACTCTACACAAAATCTAAGATGTTGATTAATGAGGATGGCTCTGACGGATCGTTATCCATCAAAGGAAATAAGAAACATGCCATTAATTCATCTAAAAACATTGAGCTATACAATGGTAAGATAGTTATCACTGGTGCGGCTGGGGATGGTATCAATGCAGACGCGCTGAAGATGTATGGTGGCGCTTTAGAAATTGCTGGCACATCTGGCGATGGTGTTGATTGCAGTGAAGAGATCCTTGTCGAAGAGGGAACCATCACATTAGATGTTGCGGCGGATGATACGAAAGGATTGAAGTGTGATAGTCTCATCAACATGACGGGAGGCTCTGTTGTCGCAAATGTGAAGGGCGCTGGCTCTAAGGCGATGAAGGCAGACAAGGGTGTTGTCATTCGTGGAGGTGTGCTGACGGCTTACCTTATGGCGGAGACCCCTTTTCAGGAGACCGATGCTTCGTCGGGTGAAGTGAATTTCAGCTATAATGCAGCCATCTCATGCAATCAAGAGATTACGATTCAGGAGGAAGGAAAAGTGATTGTGGAGGGAGCCGGAATTGCTGCCAAAGGATTGAATGCAGATGCCAATGTCAACATTTTGGGAGGTGCACTTCAATTGAATCTTACGGGTAAACATTGTGTTGAGACCACTGGAGATACAACATCTGTTTGTGGTGTCAAAGCTGACCATCAGGTGCTGATGACATCAGGGTCTGTTGATATGACTATGGGTACTGATGCCAATGCGTCGAAAGGTATCAAGGCTGAATATGTGGATATCAAGGGAGGAACGGTTTCCATCACGAATAATGGAAAATATTTCTCCACGTCAACCACAACATCATCCTCTTCGTCTAATCCGTTTGGAGGAGGAGGTCGCCCTGGCGGTGGTTCATCAACCATCACAAAGGTTAATTCAACAGTGGCAAAGGCCATTAAAGGAGATCGTGAAGTGAATATCACGGGAGGTACACTCGTGTTGAAGGTTCCGTCAGGGAAAGGTATTACTTGTGATAGTCTGATTACAATCGGACAGAAAAATGGAGAAGATACAGATTTGAGTCTGACGATTGTTGCCGGTTCACAAAATGAATCCACCTATAGCAAGGGAGGCGAGAATAATCGTACGAAATATACATGTGTACCTAAGGGAATCAATTGTGATGGAGAGGTGGTCATCAATAGTGGAACATTGGATATTACATCCTACGATACAGGCATCAAGGGCGGATATTTGACGGTCAATGGTGGTAAGATTTCAATCTGGGCCTCATACGATCAAGGTCTTCATGGCGAATATGAGTTGACAGTTAATGGAGGTGATATCTTGGTGTCGGAGTCATACGAAGCAATGGAAGGTATAAAGATGACCTTTAATGGAGGTGTGACCTCCAACTATGGAAAGGACGATGTTTGGAATTGTTCCAAGGCCACCACAGGATCGAATAATACGATTCAGCTTACTGTCAATGGAGGGTATCACTATCTGAAGGTTATTGGCAGCGGAGATACAGACGTGATTGATTCTAATGGTTCATTCTCCTTCACAGGAGGTGTGGTGATCGTGGAGACAGGGTCGGGAAGTACCTTAGATTGTGATGGAACGAAGAGTTTCTCGGGTACCCCTATCTTGATGCTCTTTGGAGGAAAAACAGAAGGAGTGCCAAGTGGATCAGATATATGTAATAAGATGATTAATTCCATTTCTGCGAATACCCGTTATTCTGCTGTTGTAGACAATCGTGTGCAGGCATCTTTCACAACCACGGCATCAGCCAGCTCATTAATGTATTTTGCACCGGGCTCCCCTTCATTCTATTCAGGAGGAAGCGTGAGCAACAGTAAGGAGGTATATTTCCGTAGCAATGGAAATACAACATTGACATTCAGTTATGATGGCACGATTTCCAACGGAAGCCAGATAACGAATGTGACCAGCGCCACAGCTTCATCTATGGGCGGTGGACCTGGAGGCTGGTAAATTTCAAACGGTGAATAGATAGAACTCACCATAATAGAATCAAAAGGTCCCTAAGCTGAACTACTTGTTGTTGTGCAACAAAGGTTGATTGAAATCTACTTCGATCAACCTTTCATTTTATAGGTTTGAAGGGATGTTTGAGATGCAATCCGAAATTTATTGTAATATTGCAGTAAATTTCGGATTGACTGTTGGAAATATGATGAAATCGTCTCAAAAGATTAGTTTTATTTATACGTTTTGTGATTGTAATCCGAATTTTTGTGTAATATTGCAGTAAATTTCGGATTGAATAATTTATTAGAACAAGAAATCTATGGTAAATTACATAAACAGACCGAGATATTTGCAGCAGCTTATCGATAGGCGTGACAATGGTGAAGTGAAGATAATAACAGGACCACGACGCTGTGGTAAGTCTTGGCTTTTGTCTCATATCTACAAGGATTACCTTCTGTCACAAGGTATAAAAGAAAGTAATATCATCTCTGTATCACTAGATGTCGATGAGGATGAAGAAGGTAATGACCTTACTGATCCGAATAAATTGAAAGCTTATCTTCATGAACACATTACAAATAAAGAGGAAAACTATTATGTTTTTCTTGACGAGATACAAGAAGTAAAGGGCTTTGAACGCATTGTCAATGGTATTAACTTACATGATAACGTAGATGTATATATTACTGGAAGCAATTCGAAATTTCTATCAAGTGATATTCGAACCATCTTTCGCGGACGTGGAGATGAAGTAAGGGTATTTCCACTATCCTTCAAAGAGTTTTGTTCTGATAGAACTGAGTTGAAGAATGAACTTTGGAAGGAATATTACACTTACGGGGGAATGCCTGGATTATTAAAGCAACATACAGCGGAGCAGAAAGCAAAATACCTTCAGAGATTATGGGAGAAAACCTATATTGATGATGTTATAGAGCGTAATAATGTAAAAAACAGACAGGCGTTGGAATCTCTTGTCGATGCACTCTGTTCTTCTATTGGGTCACTTACCAATCCCAATCGAATAACTAAGATTTTGGAGAGTGTACAGCATGTAAAGGTTGATGATGAGACTATCAACTTTTATATTGGATATTTACAAAATGCTTTTCTCTTCGAAGGTGCTAAACGATTCAATATCAAGGGCAATAAGTACTATGAAAGCATTGCAAAATACTATTCCATTGATGTTGGATTGAGGAATGCCAGATTGAACTTCCGACAACAAGAGATAACCCACATTATGGAAAATGTGATTTACAACGAGCTTAGGACTCGAGGTTATCTTGTGGATGTTGGAGTGATAGAAAGTCGCGAAATACGTAATGAAAAGATGGAATATATCCAATATGAAGTGGATTTTATTGCGACCAATGGTATTGAAAAGTATTACATACAATCAGCTTATGTTCTTCCTGACGAGGATAAGAGAGAACAAGAATTAAAATCCCTTAAACGGATAAATGATTCTTTTAGAAAAATAGTAATTGTTGGTGATGATATCGCAACATACACCGACAACAATGGAATAGTTTTTATGGGTCTCTTACAATTTCTTGATAACGAAGATATTTTGGGATAGTTGGTTTTGTGATTATCTAATCGACAAACTTTCTCATCGGTTTTCAAAATACACTTTTCAGAAAATCTTTAGAAATCTGTTTTGTCAAATCTCAATTTGTTTTATCTTTGGAGAAAATACCTATTCAAGATGAACGTAGCATTAGATGTACATACACATACGGTGGCGAGTGGTCATGCTTATAGCACTTTGCAAGAGATGGTGCAGGCGGCTGCCGACAAAGGGCTGAAAATATTAGGCATCACAGATCATGGTCCTACCGTGCGTGGTTC
>CACZUS010000081.1 GCA_902784425.1 uncultured Bacteroidales bacterium | reverse complement strand
CAATTTAGGAATCATGTATTCATTCCACTACAACGCTTGTTCTCATGCTGCGTTATTGGGTTACTATAGACAGGCAGTGGAGAAAATTCCCGTGTTTATTTCAGAGTGGAGTGTTTCCAAATTTGAGAAAGACGAGACAGAAGGAATCATTGATGATTACTGTAAAGATGGCGCAAGGAGTCTTATGAACGAGGCATTTGTGAACCGAACACCATGGTGTTGTTGGGCATTCGGAGCGAAAAATTTACAATCATCCACCATGAAAAGTTGTAGCACAATGGAACTGACACGCACAGGAGAATTTATAGTTATGCATTTCATGGAAGGAGCATGGAGTTGGTCGTATGACTGCACTTCTTCAACCCCAACAAAAGGCCTTGAGTCTGATGGTGTCGTCATCTACCCTACTCCAGCATCCGACATTGTCTATGTAAAAGCAGAAGTGGATGAATTTGAGGTCCGCAACCTTGCAGGTTGTATTGTTGCTAAATCAACAGCTAACTCTGTAAATATTACACATCTTGAGAGTGGTACATACATTGCAAAAATAACACTGACAAATGGTATTCTTGTCACGAAGAAAATCATCAAGAAATAATTTTTTCGTTTAGAAGTGCTCCCCTCTTCCATTTTCAAGAGGGGAGTTTTTTTTATAAATTATTTTTTCATTATCTTCGCATTATAATTTCATTATGGTAAAAATATGAAAGCAAGACATAAAGAGAGCAAGAAGATTATCACAAAAGAGAAAAAAGAGTCTTTTCTACTCCAACACATTCATCTATTGAAATACATCCTATTTTTTCTCTTCTCTCTCCTATTCCTCGGCATCTACAATGCCGATGTCTTATACAAAACGCAGGAAGCTCTCTTCTTCACTTATACGGATAGTTGTATAGATGAAATGTTACGTCAAAGTGCAGGTCCTCTCATCATTCTATCCTCTTTTTTGACACAGACTTTCTATCACCCTATATTAGGAGCCTCAATTCTATCCCTACTATTGGTGGCACTTGCCATCTTTGTCAAAAGGACTTTCAAACTGGAGAAATTCTATTTTCTACCCTCTTTTCTTGTGTTGCTGACACAAACATCTGTTGGATACGCCATCTATGACATGTTTGAAGAATCCTTTCTATTCTCACTTGTCATCGGCTCTATCGCAACGGTATCCTTGATTGGCTTATACCAACTATTGCAAGAGCAAAAATATGCCATCGTTCTATTTTTCATCATCACCATCATTGCCTATTTTATCATCGGCATTTATGCTACGGCCGCCATACTGCTATTTTACATCAGCGCAACCATTCAAAATTTCTCAAAAAAAAATATCATCGGTCTCACGCTAAGCATACTTCTATTCCTGCTACTGCCCTACCTCACTGCTACATACGTTTATTACGAAACCTATATATGCGCACTTTTTGCACCTCTACCCTCCACAAAATTCACCAATATATTCATATTGTCCCTCTGTGCGTTATTATCATTCGCCCTACTTCCATTGGCTTACAAATTGAAACAAATTAGAATTCTACAAAATGAACGGATTTCATTCGCGCTTTTCATTCTATCCTGTTTCTGTTCATTCTATTTTTCCTACAGAGAGCCTCATTTCAGAACGGAACTGAAAATGCAAAAAATGGTTCAAAACCATGATTGGGATGGAATTATCACAACATTCAAAGAGGTGAAAAATCCGACAAAAGCCATTTTCGCTTACAGAACAATCGCACTGACTTGTCAAGGAACGCTCAATAATAACTTTTTCAAATTCTCTGGCAAATTTGAAAAATCACCTTCAAAATACCTAACCGGCGAACCCATTTATTACGAAGACCTCTTCTTTTATGCTTCGTATATCAACACATGCTATCTTTGGAGCATGGAGTTTTGGACCTGCATTGGTTACTCCCACGAACGATTGAAAAAAATGACGCTATGCGCACTCCTCAACGAAGAGTATAGTTTAGCCAACAAATACATTCAACAACTCAAACATACAATGTTCCAATCACAATGGGCGGAAGAGTATGAAAAATATGTCAACGACATAAATTTATTATATCAGAAATATCCTGAATTGATTGCCGTGAAAAGAGAAATTCCCATGGCTAAACAAATCATATTTTCCCTATCCCCCCTCAATGAAACCTACTGTCAATACAAACAGTTATCCTACACTAATGCAGAACGAAGAGTGTTGGCAGATCTATACAACAAAGACTTAAAAGCATTTTCAAAAGATCTCATGGAGATGAAAGGCTATTACCAGTCACATCCTTTACCTTTCTACTTCAAAGAAGCAATCATCTTATGCGCCATGCACGGAGATGTCACCCCTATAAAAAATTTTAAAGTTGAACGTCCTTTGGCTGATAAGTTGAAGAAATTCATCGCTTCCACACAAAGATATTCAACAAAGGAGATAGACAAAGCATACGAAAAACTTAAAAAAGAATATGAAAATTATTATTGTTTTTACTATGCGTTTAGTAACAACAAAGTTAAATAGTTGATTCTCATGACAAAAAGATTTTTCATAAACATAGCTGTTATCTGTGGTTTCATAGGACTATTAGCAAGTTGCTCCCTCAAAGAGCCTCAAAATGCGCATAGTGTCTCCTATTTACCTCATATATACCCAGACTATACCAACATAGAGATGCCATACAACATTGCTCCTCTAAACTTTCAAATGCGTGAAGAATGGGATCAATACATCCTCAAATTGGAAAATGAAAATGGGGAGACACTTCTAATGCAAAAAGACAAGCAGCACAAATTCATCTTCTCTGAAAAGAAATGGAAACAAATGTTGCAAGAAAACAAGGGAAGGAAAATCAAATACACAATTTACGCACAAAAAGAGAATGAATGGATCCAATTCCTCTCTTTTGAAAACGCTGTTTCGGAAGAAGCCATTGACCCTTATTTAACCTACAGACTCATCGAACCTTCTTATATGAGCACAGGAATCATCGGTCTTTACGAACATCATTTGGAAACATCCGAGCAAAAAAACATCATTACCAACCATAGAAGCAAGTATGATGCAAAAAACAGAGCTCAATGTTGCGTCAACTGCCATTACAGTCAACGCTTGCATCCTGAAAACAAAATGTTTTATTACAGAGGTCCTACAGGCGGAATGATTTTAACCTACAACGGGAAACTTCACAAGATAAACACCAAACCACAAGGTCTTCCTGGTGGAACCGTCTACGGATGTTGGCATCCAGACCTCCCCTTCATCGCATTCTCATCCAATATCATCAGACAAAGTTTTCCTAATAAAGGACCCGAGAAAGTGCATGCCTACGACTATTTTTCCGACCTCGTACTATATGATATCGAAAAAAACGAGTTGACAGACATTCTCAAAACAAAAGGGAAACAGGAGACCTTTCCTCACTGGAGTCCTGACGGAAAAACGCTCTACTTCTGTAGTAGCGACTCAACATTAAAAGATGTCAACAACGTTCCCTGCATGAAATATGATCTGAAGAAAATCTCCTTTGATCCTGCTACCAAGAGTTTCGGAGAGGTGGAAACGATTTATGAGGTGGCGAAAGATCATAAAAGCGCCATGCATCCAAGAATCTCGTTCGACAATAAATTCCTATTGTTTACGGTTTCTGACTTCGGTCCTAACGCCTACACACAAAAAAATGCAGATCTGTATCTTATGGACCTTCGAAACGATTCTATCAGAAACCTAACAGAGGTCAACTCACCCGAAAGCGACTGCTATCACTCATGGTCGTCCAACAGCAATTGGTTCGTCTTTGTCTGTCGTATTGAAGACGGCAACTACGGTCGACCATTCTTCGCTCACATAGACTCAACAGGAAAGGCGACCAAACCATTTGCCCTACCTCATAAAGATCCAGAGCACGACCTACTTCTGCTGAAAAGTTACAACGCGCCGGAGTTATCTGCCTCCCCTGTGGAATTCTCACAGAGCGAATTCGAAGATATAATCTTCAACCAAGAAACAGTTAATGCAACCTACCACACGGAGATTGCTGACACGATGATAGACTCCTATTCAGGTGCAAGTAAATTATTAAAATAGTGACGAACAACTAAAACTGAAAAGATATGCTTAAAAAACTATTTCTTTTGATATCCCTACTTTGGGCTATTTCGTCAACCGCCCAAATCATGGATCCTGTACATTGGACCATCAGTGAGAAACTGACATCATCACAAACGCTTCAAATTACTGCTACGGCAACAATTGACGAAGGATGGCATATATACGATCAGAATCTCCCTGAAAACGGACCTGTTTCCACTAAATTCGTCATAGAAGAAAAAAAGAACATCAAAAAAGTTGGATCCGTCACTTCTAACATCAAACCCATTGAGAAATACGAAGAGATGTTTGGCATGAATCTTCGTTGGTTCGAGAAGAAAGTCTCATTCTCACAAGAGATTCAACTAAACGATGCTTCTGATTATACCATCAAGGGATATGTGGAATTTATGGCATGCAACGACAACACCTGTCTGCCTCCATCTAAAGTACCTTTCTCATTTGAAAAACATGAAAGCGGAAGCAGTTCAAAAATCACAAGAGGAAGAGATATCAAGCCAATAACCACACGTGAGGAAGAGGACACAACCAGCAGTGCATCAACTCCATTCAGTTTTGAAGAGATTACTCCATCCAATAGTGAAATGAATAACAATGCTTGGCAACCTGTCATCACAGAACTTAATTCATACGGAAAAGAACAAGGCGATGATAGCAACCATCTATGGAGTATCTTTCTCATTGGACTGTTGGGTGGTCTGTTAGCCATTGCAACCCCATGCGTATGGCCAATCATTCCAATGACAGTCAGTTTCTTCCTTCGTAAGAGAGATGGCAGTGGGAAACGCTCTGCCCTACTCTACGGATTGTCCATCATTGTCATCTATGTGGGATTTGGTTTATTGATCACACTCATTTTCGGAGCCAATGCATTAAATGCTTTATCCACAAATGCAATATTCAACCTATTCCTTTTTGTACTGTTGGTTTTCTTCGCCATCTCCTTCTTTGGCGGGTTCGATCTAACCCTACCAGCTTCATGGAGTACCAGCACAGAGAACAAAGCAGATAGCACAAAAGGCATACTGAGCATTCTGATGATGGCATTCACCCTTGTCATTGTTTCATTCTCATGCACGGGTCCTATCATCGGAACTCTGTTGGTTCACATCTCCACACAAGGAAGTTTCTTGGCTCCAACCATCGGTATGTTAGGTTTTGCCATTGCATTGGCTGGTCCATTCACACTCTTCGCACTCTTTCCAAACATCATGAAGAAAGTGCCACATTCCGGCGGATGGATGAACACCGTAAAGGTGATGCTCGGATTCTTCGAATTGGCATTCGCCTTGAAATTCCTTTCGGTGGCCGACCTTGCCTATAAATGGCACATACTCGATCGGGAGGTCTTCCTAGTATTATGGATTGTCATCGCTCTATTTGCAGGATTATACATCTTAGGAAAACTAAAATTCGCACATGACGAAGCAGAGGATGCGTATGAACCAGAACAAGGCAACTCATCAGCAGTGACGAAACCAGTCTCTGTACCACGCCTGTTTGGAAGCATGATCCTCTTTGCATTCGCCTTGTATCTCGTACCCGGATTATGGGGAGCACCTTTGAAAGCCATCAGTGCCTTTGCTCCACCAATGTGGACACAGGACTTCAACCTATACAACGAGACACAAGCCTCCTTCACCGACTACGACGAGGCCATACAATATGCGAAGCAACACGACAAACCACTCTTGCTAGACTTCTCTGGCTATGGTTGCGTCAACTGTCGAAAAATGGAAGCATCCGTATGGAATGATGCTCAAGTGAAATATATCATGGACAATGATTATGTCCTAGTTTCCCTCTTTGTCGACGACAAGGAGAAGTTGGAAGTTCCAATGGAAGTGGAAGAAAATGGCAAGACAATAACATTGAAAACCATAGGAGAAAAATGGAGCTACCTACAAAGAAGCAAGTTTGGCTCAAACGCCCAACCTTTCTATGTGGAGATTGACAACAAAGGTATGCCACTCAATCACTCCTATGCATTCTCAGAAGACGTTGACGCCTTCGTAGAATTTTTAAAAACAGGATTAAAAAACAATAAAAAATGATAGAGGAATTTACAAACAGAAAAACCATTCGAAAATACACTGAGCAAGAGGTAAGCGACGATTTGCTCTACCAATTATTGGAAGCCGCATCACACGCCTCTACGACGGGCAATATGCAACTCTACAGCGTTATTATCACAAGAGATAAAGAAAAGAAGGCTGCATTAGCTCCAACCCATTTCAATCAAAAACCATTCATCGGAGCACCTGTCGTACTCACCTTTTGTGCAGACTATAATCGCTTTAACAAATGGTGCGAGCAACGAAAAGCAGTGCCAGGATACAACAATTTTCTCTCCTTCACTACTGCAGCCATCGACACACTTCTATTGGCACAAAACTTTGCAGCATTAGCAGAGCATGAAGGATTGGGACTCTGTTTCCTTGGCACCACCACATACAATGCACCGCAGATTGCCAAGATACTCAACCTGCCTAAATATGTGGTTCCCGTCACAACCATCACATTGGGATATCCAGCAGAAGATCCAGAACTTCAGGATAGAATACCAGTGAGAGGATTCGTCCACTCAGAGAGTTACCACGATTACGATTTCGAAGACATAGATCGCATATTCGACCACAAAGAGAGTTTAGAAGTAAATCATCAATTTGTAGAAGAGAACAAAAAGGAGACATTAGCACAAATCTTCACAGACATTCGCTACACAAAAAAGGATGGCGACTATTTCTCTAAAATCTATTATGATTATATCAAAGAACAGTTTGAGTTTTAAATCATATAACATATAAGGTGAGTTCAGTAAATTCGCCATAAAAATATTTATAAAAATGTACGCATTAGTAACAGGAGCAAGTTCAGGAATCGGACAACAATATGCCACAGAGTTGGCACGTCAAAAATACGATCTATTATTAGTCAGCAATCAAGAAAAAGAGATACAAGAAGTGGCCAACGATTTAGCCACACAATATGGTGTTAAAACAATCGGTTTATACAAAGATTTGTCCAAAGATGAAGCAGCCGAAGAACTACACACCTATTGCAAAGAAAACAATCTGCAGATAGACATTCTCATCAACAATGCAGGAATCTTCTTTTTTAATGAATATGTAAAGACAGATTTGAAGAGGATTGAGTTAATGTTAAACCTACACATCAAGACAGTGTGCAAAATGTGTCACTATTTTGGTGCAGACATGAAAGAGCGAGGTTTTGGGTACATATTGAACATGTCATCCATGTCGGCATGGATGACAATGCCAGGTATAAGCGTATACAATGCGTCGAAAGCCTATATATTAAATTTCTCACGTTCCCTATGGTATGAGATGAAACCTCACGGAGTAGGCGTTACAGCGATCTGTCCGGGAGCTGTAGACACAGGTCTATATGGATTGAGCGACAAATGGAGAAAAATTGCGGTAGGCATAGGAATTTCCATGCGACCATCGGAATTAGCGAAAAAAGCGTTGAAAAAGATGTTCAAAAAGAAGAAACAATACATTCCAGGATGGATCAATCACTTCTTTATCTTTTTGGTTAAGCATTTACCAGATTGGGTTACATTCCTTATGATCAAGCGAATAGCCCAATTTCAAAAATAATACAAAAAAAATAGAGTTATTTTTTCGGCTTAAAATTTTGAAGTTTCAAAAAATAACTCTAATTTTGCACTCGTTAAAAACAAAGCGATAAGCTGAATTTAACGAAAGACTCAGTAGCTCAGCTGGTAGAGCAACAGACTCTTAATCTGTGGGTCCAGGGTTCGATCCCCTGCTGGGTCACGAAAGAACGAAGAACTTGCAGAGGCAAGGGAGTTTTTAAAGATTTGGAGAGATGGTAGAGTGGTCGATTACAGCGGTCTTGAAAACCGCCGTACCGAGAGGTACCGGGGGTTCGAATCCCTCTCTCTCCGCACAGATTCAATAAAGAACCCGTTGAGAAATCAACGGGTTTTGTGTTTTTTACATGTCTCTTTATATCATTACACAGTTATTTAACAACGGAAAGAATAGTGTTGATACTCTCTTCTATTGCTGTGGTCGTAGGAATTTCTTGATAAGCCAAGTCGGGCAACTCACGCAAATAAAGAAATTGCAGGTTCTTTTCCCAAATTTCACAAAAATCTGTCAACAATGGAGAGTTAGCCATTGTCTTACCTTTCCATCCATCAGGCTTCTCGAACTCCTGCTGGTCATGATCAAACAACACCCTCAAATCCGTTTTGAACTCCTCACTTAACATATAAGCATGAACCTCTTCATCATGCAGAAGAAAATAAAGATCATAGAAATGACGAATTTTTGCAGACAGCTCAGTTATCGGATTGTTAGCAAGCAAACAACGAAGCAAGGATACCAATTTTTCTGTAAGAGTACGTCGCTTGTCGAGTACAGAAACCGAAAAGGGGTGCATCTGATATTCCTCTATCAAGTTTTCATTACCATTTTGGACTATGAAGTCAGTTAGGAAACAGCTCAACGTGCATTTCTGCGAGGGATACGGATTGGCAAAGGAGTTTATCTCCACCAATAGTTGACCAGCCTTTATCGCTCCCACCTGTTCAGTTTCGACGGCTCTCGGATAAGCATAAAATGCCTTATGGTAATGTGAACCTTTGCTGGTTACCCCAGGAATAACAATTTCTTTCAAACCATCGGTCATGTTCTTAGCAGTACATCGGATAAGATTCTTCAGTTGATTTCCACTCAATGTCCATGCATCTGCTATGGCAATATCAATATCTTCAGAGAAGCGTGCCCCAATGCCATATGCCTTCGAGAGACTGGTTCCACCCTTGAATACCACTCTACCATCCACATCTCCTTCAGCCATCCGTTTCAACGAACGACATATCCAATAGTCCTTTTCGATAAAAACACTCTTGATGCCAAGACCGCCTTCACTCTTCGGTCGTGAAGCAGCATTAATAGCGTCAGCAAACAATTGTTTATTTTCATGCAACTTCATAGAATATTCCAGTTTTTCTTGTTAGGTAAAATTTGCTCAGAGATAGGCAATTTGTAATTGGTGGTGCCATTTAGGCCTTTCTTTAGGAGACCAGGATCAAGATTGTTTTGTTCCATAATAGCACCAAGAAGAGCTCTAACGTATGAAGTGTAGTTTTCCGCCAATTCTGTCAATTTTTTCTGCTCCACCTTGGAAAGAGTTCGAATAGTCTTGCCAAGTTGAATCACCACACTATCAGGGCTAGTTGCTGGTATCTCCTTAACAAACTTCAAAGCATCAAGTATTCTCAGAAGCGAAATATTCTCTTCGGTGATTGGATTGCGCTGTTGTAAAAAGGAGACGGTGCAATCCCCTCTAGTCAGAGGGTGACGATAGTGATTAGTGCCAATCAACATCGAAGAGGTTATTTGCGTAGTCAATCCCATTAATGCAAATGCTCTATTGCCGGTAATATAACCAACCAACTTGCCATTTTTCTCCAAGAAATCCTTTGTGATTTCTTCTGGTGCAGGTTTTAATGTTCCGAAAATGGTCTTCCGTGGCTTGTAGTACTTCCCTTTGGATAACCTTTGCAGTGTACCTTGGTCAACAAGCCTATTGAGAGCCTTAACGAGTGCACCCTGATATTGCATATCCACATCGAAATCACCAATGGTGAGAATCACGCCATCAGGAGTATCGCTTATCTTCTTCTTTATCTTGTCGCCTATTATCATATTATTGCCGTATTTAATACCATGCAAAGGTAATAAAATATCTTGTTATTTACGTAAAAAACAAGACAAAATTTAATCAAACTAGCAAATTAAGATGATTGTGCTTTGTTTTTATTTCAACAGGTTCTGTGGTTTATATACACAAATCACCTGAATGACTAGGACTTCCATCCACTAACTTCTCGACTATTATCTTGGGCAAATTTATACATACCCGTCTCGTGGGCAATTCTACCCATCACGATCCATTTATTAATTCCTTTTTCTTCTGCCCATTCGCTGTAATGTTTTTGTATCAGTCTGGATGAAATCATCACATTAGGTCTTGTTCGCCATATAGAATCCGGGACCAACTGTAAAGATGCATATTTATTTGCTTCGTCCTCTATTTTATTACTTTCCAAGAGATTCACAAAAGAACGTTGGGTATCTGATAAATGAAGTTTCAAATGAGCCAACTCATGAAAAACAGCAAATGCAAGATTGTCAATTCTATTATACCTCATAGTAACAACAATAGATGGAATACCATCGTTATCCATAAAAGAATAACCATCTACACTAGCATGAGGAATTTTTTCAACAACACAAAATCTAACACCATTCTTTGCCAATATGTCTTTTGTCGAGGATAACACATCACCAGAATTTTGATTGAAAACATCTAATAAAGCCGCATAATACGAATCGTCATCGCGATTGAAAGATGCAGTAGTATGCTGCTGCTTAGCTACATATCTTGCCAGAATGACCCAAGTAAGGATAGCTCTCTCATCAGTACCAGTCTTTTCCGATTTATGAAATTTTCCCTGCTCATAAAAGAGGACTGATGGTCTAGGAAGACCTAAATCATTTTGAAGTACATCAACCATCTCAACAAATGTCATAGATGTAGTATTCTTAACTTTTCTAACAAGAAGCTTCACATCGATTTTTTGTTCGTATTTTTGAATCAGAAGTTGGGCTCTTTGTTCTTCGATACTTTTCTCTTCTGCCACCTTACAATCATAATCATAATCTGCTTGAAGGTGAAGCCAAATCTTTGCAGGAATTCCTAATTCAGATTCCAACTTGTCTGCGACTTCACTACTAATGGATCTTTTTCCCTTCAGTAATTCAGAAAAATGAGAGGGACGCATCCCTATTTTTGCAGAAAAATCCTTTTGCTTTATTGCGCGAGCCTCCAATTCTTCTTTTAAAGTAACGCCTGGAGCAACCGGCATAAATGGAATTAACCTTTCATTTTTTGTTCCCATAATGATCTTCGTTTACTTCCTCTAAAACAATTCTTATACCATTATCATACTCTACAAAGATAAGTCGTTCGACCCGCCCATTCATTATTCTAACGGAACTCTTCCCCACATACTTAAGCTTCTCATAATGCAATCGACTGAACAATTTCAAATCGTTTGTAGAATCCACA
>CACZUS010000080.1 GCA_902784425.1 uncultured Bacteroidales bacterium | reverse complement strand
AATTCTCTATGGTTATGTTTTTGATAATCATACTAACAACTTGTCATTTAGATATTTGAAAATAGTTTGATACACGCGCTTTTGTTCGCTTGGGTCATCGGATCCATTGAGCTCAACGATGATTTTGGCGACGGCTGAAACGATTGCATTGCTTGAGTTAATCGCTTCATATACACCTTCGTCATAGTCTTTTCGGGTGTATTCGTATAGTTCTTGTAGCTTGGGGTCGTCCAAGACCATTTGTAACATTTTGTCTTTCTGTGTCATATTATATGATCATTATTATACATATTCAAACCGTAATGTTCCATAACCGATTTCAATTCAAGCTGGGAATACGATGGATTTTCAGAGAGCAATGAGAAATTCTTAACGCGCATCAGCTCTCCTTTTAATAACGCCCGTTCCATCCTAAAACTATCAGATCCTGGATTGACTTCTGGAGCAACAACCAAGTCGTGTATTTCAGCCATAAATTTATCAGGGTGCTTTCGAAGAATACGACCTCTACGTTGGATGAATTGTCGCGGGTTGCCTGTGCTTGCACAAAAGATGGCCAACTCGCTTCTTGGGACATCTACACCTTCATCAAGGCATTTCATGGAAGTCAACACCTGCAATTTACCTGAAGCAAAATCACTCAAGACCTTATCCCTGTCTTTCTGTCCTGAGACAAACTTTTTTACCGTGATAAACTTGTCCAATTTCATCACCGCTTCCGTATAATCGTCTATCAAGCGGTCAGAAACAATATCGTCGGCCACTTGGTCTGTACTGTCGAAAACATCAGAATCAGCAATGTAATCGGGCTTTGTTCCTTCAGGAACATAGACAAGAGAGTATTGTAGGTTACCTTTCTTCTGGTATCGTTCATTGATGATTTGATTGAATGCCGTTAATTTGTTGGCAGCCTTATGAACAATACGCTTGCGAGCCAACAACATGCTCATCAAAATATCATCTTTGTTGTCAAACGAGCATGTATTGAAATTGAAATACTTTGAAATCTTCAATGACAGTTCCACATATTTCTCAAACTCATCATCAGTCAATCTAACAAGGTGAGGATAGTAGAAGTAACGGCAAAGAACGCCATTCTCGATGGCTTCTTCCATCGAATACTCGTATGTATATTGTTTCTCAGCCCCAAAGAACCTAAATAGTTTCCTGTTTGTGTCATCATCAAATTGTCGTTCAGGCGTTGCCGATAGTCCTATACGGCGCAAATACTTGATGTCGCCTATGCGTTTCATAATCGTTGGCGAACCCATATTGTGAGCTTCATCGGCAATCAATAAGACTTTTGACTTTTCAAAACCATTCAGAATGTCAAAGACATTACCCCTTGTGAAAGATGCGTATGTGGAAATGATGATAAAGTTTTGCGATGACTCTTTTGCTTTTTTGTATTCATCAGCCATTTGAAGACGTTCTATCCTTGAGCGCCATTCAGAGTTTTTGGAGTAAACCTTGATGACATTGGAGAAATGGAATTTTTCACATTCCTGTTCCCATTGGTTTACAAGGGTGATAGTAGGCACAAGAATGATTGCCTTATAATAACCATTCCTTTTGTATATCTCCAACAAACAATTCAAAGATGTAATGGTTTTGCCTGTACCTGTTGCCATGGCAAAAAGCCCTCTCTGGTTGTTACTTTTCCAATTTTCAAAGGCTTGTTGTTGACAATCTCTTGGGCCTGATGCGTAGGGGAAACTCGGTTCTGTTTCACAAATAGCATCTGTTGACAAGCTCTCAGCCGTTTTTTTCTCCTTTGTTTTACGGATTGCCTCAGAGACTCTTTGTTTTGCTTTCTCCAAGGCACGCCAACATATAACGGCGTTCACAATGGGTGCTGTCGCTCTTGAGCTTTGGCTCTGTTTTGTTGAAACTCTATAAGTTAGTCGCAAGAAGTTGATGAGGAGACAATAGATGAGGATGTCATTTCCTCTCTTAACAATTTATACTCTCCACCCGTTTCCTTTACAGCCCCATCTTGAATAAGTATTCTTACTAATTTCTTTGCAAGCAATTGATACCAAACGGAGCTCAGTTTTCTTGGATGCTGATTGTCTACGAAAGAAGAGATCTCATTATACAACCCATATAATAATTGTATTTCTTTATAAGATAACCTACCTGCAGCAACTCCATCAGGATACTTATAATAAATGCCTCTTCTAAATGCTTCTACAGTATTTATATTTGCCACAATTAATGCCTCTGAAACCGCCTTAAAATCAAGGTTTTCAAACAAGAATTGGCAAGTCGGGCCTTTGCAATAATCAAATATTTTATTCGAATTATTTTTACGAAGATCTTCTATGAAGCCATCAATTATGTTTTGATCTGACTTTATTCTCAATTCTCGATTTCTCTCTCCAATAAAATGAATATAACTGTCATATCTGTCATCAAGTTCTTTACTGTATTGATTTGGTATATACTCATAATATTTTGTTTCGATATATGAATCAAAACCTGCTCTTTGTATAACGGCTTTAGCAGACTCTTTAAATGTGTTTTCTATTTCATCATCAAGTTTGAAATTTTCAATTCGATAATATTCAAGTTTTAATAGTAGATAATACAATTCTGACAATTCCTCAACTGAATATTTACATTCTTTTACTGCTTCTATTGTTTGGTCTATTATCTCTACAAACTCATCATCTTCAATTAGTTTCCAATTACATATTTTTTTGAACAACTTCCCTTCAGGAGTCTCTTCTAATTTTTCAAACCTTTTTTCCAACTCCAATAATAAAGTTTCCATCTCCTTTTCAAAAAGATAGCCATTGACAATATATTCATTAATAACAGGATAATAATGATATTCATTGATTATCTCATTATACTTTCCCCTCAACTTATCAATATACCCAGGCTCTTTAGACTTGTCTACTTCTTTATGAATCCATCCTATGTACGACGACATCTCGGACAATTTCTTAAGGTCTTCATAATTCATACCGCTTTTGTATTCAATAGAATACACTAGCATCGAAACAAGTAAATCTTTTAGAATTTCAGATGTATATTTCAAATTCTTCACTTTATCAAATAGCACCCGGAATACATCTATGATAAACTTCAGTGTCCTAAGGTTTTTACAGTCTCCTAGTCGAAAAACATGAATTATCAAACCTTTCTGTTCTTTCAAAAAAGTAAAATAATCATCTTTTTCTAATTCAGAGACAATATCATCAAATGATTCAGAAAGCGGTTTCTGGAATTTCAAAGTATAACGTATTGTTTTCTCCTTGAAGTTATTGAAATCATCATCGATAATCTTGCGCTCATCAGAAATCACTATCGTTTTTAATCTTCCACCTTCTACATATTGGTTTATTGCACCTAAAACTTCTTTAATATGAACTTTTTTAAAATTGACTCGTTCTAAATCATCAAAAATCAAAACTTTATCTTGTTGTATTTCATAAAGTTTTGAAAATTCTTTGAAATTTTCTCTTTCAATTCCAAAAAAATTAGCAAATCCGCCAGCGGCTCCTTTTATAAAAGAAGCTATTTTGCTATCCAAAAAAGGAAGTATGCTTTTGGCCACCAAATATGGCAATTCTTCAATACTAGATAATCCGTAAAGACTTATATATACAGCAGAAAACATCTTGGTATTTCCTTCCTTTTTTTCATACGGAGTAGAATTGATATAATCACTTAAAGTGTGTCTTACAAAATATGTTTTACCACAGCCCCATTCACCTGTAATCATTATAGCATAATCCGTATCTTTCTCTTCTAAATACCTATTAATAACCTGCTCAATTTCTTTCATAATTATGTTGTTTGGAATTACTGTTTTTCAATAAAATATGTGTTTATACTCAATACAACCGTGTGTTTATATAAAACAATTAGCACACATTATATCATCTCCAAGAATATCCACAAGTGTTGTGCCTTTGCTTTGCTTGCGGCTTTCTTCTTGGCGCTTAATAATATCAAGTTTGATTTGGCGCACACGCTCAGGTTTGCACAACTCAGCCAAACTTTCATTCTGATTCCATGTATAGCCGTCTTTTTCGAACTCCATAGCCTTCTTGTAAAGGTCTGGATGTTGCTCAAACAGCCAAATCCATTCGATTTTCTGTTGGAAAAAGCAGAAATAACAACCTGAACGACTTCTACAATAGGTTCCCTTCTTTCCATCGACTTCAAAGGGAATCTCTTCATAATAAGCAGGCACACCAACGCCGCTTTCGCGCAACAATTTGAATATGTCACCCTTGACAAGCACATCAGTGTTGTCAATCAGTGGAAATTCATCCAATTGCCCTACAGGATAATCTGTCGTTTTCAAGAAAGCAAAAACCGCTTGATTAAACATCTTGACATCGTAATCAAGCAAGGCATTCATTTTCTTTGAATAATAAAACTGCTTAGTTATAGGCTTTCTGACTAATTCCATTACTTCTTCGCGCACGAAGTCATTCGGACAAATTATATCGTACAAAGATACTATCTGATCCAAATTGTCATTGTTCAGGAACTTACTAATGACATCAATACTCCAAATGTTTCTTCTGAAAGGAAAAATGGCTTGGATGTTGGGTTTCGTTGAAATATAGCCATCTCTGTCTTCATCGCCACGAATACCTACATACGAAACGGCCAAGTCGTCACCTACATAACGCTCAAATTCGGCCAATTTCATTTTTTGGGTACACCAACGGGCTTGTGGTGAAGGAAGGAAACCGCCAGCCGCTTTCAAAAAGTGATGGAAAGGTGTTGGCTCCGAACTGGTTTCAGCCGCTCTTAGTCGCTTGATTTCTTTGCCAAGATACGCCTCCAATCGTTCTATCAGTTGTTCGGTCTCAGTTAATTCACATCCTGTATCCGAATTGTAGTATTCTATAGACAATTTCGGATAGTTTTGCTTTATATAAATGGCCAATGCCGCACTGTCCTTGCCGCCTGAAATTCCTAATATATGTCTAATATTCATAGTTTTAACTTCTTAAACTGATTAATATTTCTGCATCTTTGGTATCACCCCTCTAACTCCACCTTTAGGATTTTCAACATCTCCCTTATATCTAGGAATCAGATGAATATGAACATGAAAAATGCTCTGCCCTGCGGCTTGGTTCACATTGATTCCAACATTGAAACCGTCGGGGTGAAATCGTTTCTCCAAAATAGTTTTGCAATGGTTAACCATGTGCCACAAATCTTGCTGCTCATTATCTGTCAAATCAAAGTAGTTGGCCACATGGCGCTTAGGTATTATCAGCGTGTGGCCCTTACTCACTGGGTATCCATCAAAAAATGCTACAGTTGTAGCAGTTTCACAAACCAACTCGACCTTGGAGTTCAATTTGCAAAACGGGCAGCCGCTTGATAAAGTGTATTTCTCTTTGTAATCGGTTTTATTGAAATGCTTGTATTCGTATATCTCACAATTCTCATTGACAAGTAAGCTCTTAAATGGCAACACAACATTGCATTGATAGGTTGGCTGTTTATGAACATAATGGGTTCTGAATCCTTCGTATTTTAAATCACGGCGAACGGTAAAATAAGCAGTGCCCGTTGGTTTGAGCAGTTCCGATACTTCCATCAGCACTTCGGCCTGTTCTTTTGATTCTAATACATTCAGAACATAATTGCAAATGATGGTGTCAAAACGTTTTGTCGGGTATTCAGGACGATAATAATTGTCATAACCCACAATATTGAAACCTTCCTTTTGAAGCTCGTCCGTATCAAAACCAAATCCACAGCCAAAATCCAAAATCTCGCCTTTCAGAAGGTTGTTTTGTTTGAGCCAGCGTGTCGGAAACGAAATAGATGTGCGTTCTTTGGCCGTCAAGTGAGGATTGTTTTTGATCGTTTTCATATTTTCCAATAATTAAATCCCATATTTTCAGCAATTTGCACCATTGGCGAAAAAGTTCTCTGAAACACATTACAAAAATCATCATCAGTTAGACGAATCAATTCTGGAACCGAATCATAGACCGTAAGATAATCCTCAAAAATCTTGTCAGTAGGTTTTTTTGGATAAAGGGTTTTCAAAGCCTCATGATGCAAATTCGCGTATGGTTTCAAATACTTATCTAAAGACGGCAGGTTGTTGCTCTTCGACGAATTAATGCTCGAATCAGCTGGTAATAAATTCCATAACAAATTGTGCGACACAAAACTCCATGGAATAAAATGGTCTAAATCATAGCCTTTAACAGCCAATGGCTTGTCTGTATATATACAGCGAATTGAGCCTACGGTTTCGATATAAGCATCCCAAAACTTATGCTGCTTTGTGAGCGAGTCACGCAGAATCGGTTTTATTAGTTTCGACGGAACATCGGGAACATTAGGATTACGCTTTTGCAGAAAAATGGCCAAATTCCAAAATGCAAAATCGCGTAAAATACCGTAATGCTCCATCAAGTATTCCCTCCATATGGGATTAAGTTCGATTGTTTCGCCATTTAGAGCATACAAACAATTGTTTTCAAATCTCTGGGAACGAGACACCACATCGTTATCTGTTGTATATGTTATCCAAGGCGATAAAAAACGATACGGAACATTTAGCGTGAAAACTCGCAACAAGCTCTTTGTACGACTGTTATCAATGTTGTCGAGTAAAATCCGTTTGATTCTCGTTCTATCAGCGTCTATCGAAATGCCCAATTCCAACTGTAAAGCCATCGACTGGACATAAAGCGAATCGGATTTGCCGAATGATAGTTTGAAATAGTGAATCGGATACCATGATTCCGCCACCATTCCTGCAATGATTTCCCAAAATGACATCTTTGTCTTCCGTTCTTTCACCACAATATCAAGCAACGACACAAACCAATAGAACTTGTATGTCGCAACCGTTTTATCAAAAACTCCCGATAATCTTGAAACTGATAGTTCTTTATTTTGCGGTAATAACACAGTATTTCTCCCTTCATAATTTGACGCAAAAATAAACAATTTTTCAGTTTCTCACAAGATATTGCAAAAGTGGAATTTACCCTCTCCCCATCGCCTCAATCAACCGATAAACCAAAGATGAAGGATTTTTGTATTCATCCAACCTCTTCGCCCTTTCGATGGCTTTCTCCATGTTTTCAACAAGGATTCGTTTTTCCAATTCGGTCAGTGCTCCTTTTTCGTATTGCGGGGAATGGGTTTTCAGCATACGAAGACAGCCATCGGAAGTGATTTCTTTGTCAATGCCTTGGAAATGCAGAAGAAACCACAACTCGACGCAAGGATTGGAAACCAACAAAGTGGCCTGCGGAATCCTTTGAAGGTGCTCCAACATCCCTTCCACATCGAGGTCGAACATCAAGAAGGTTTGGTCGTTATGGGTTAAAACATAGTCGCGTTTTGAACGCTCAATGAAATCCACGGAGATGTTCGAGTCGCTTTTCTTGGCGATGACTTGTATGGGCACCCGAAACACGGAGCGGAGGAACTTCACATAGTTGATTTCCGTCTTGCCCTCACAAAAGACAAAGAAGTTGGGCTTCATTGTCTTTCCCCTCGAATTACGCACCGTCCTACCCATTATTCCATTGTTTTAAAGTTCACTTCCGATTCGTCAATATAAGGAATGGCATCAAACCGTCCCTGCATGTAGGCCTTCTCCAAGTCCATGTTTTCGCGGAAGTCCTTGAAGTCGAACAAGGAATAGAGTTCGGACGAGCCATCCTGCCGCTTGTTCACAAAATAGACCTGGTCCTTGCGTAACTTGTCTGTGTCAAGCAAATAGGTGTTGTGGGTCGTGTAGATCAACTGCGCCGAATCGCTCTGATGGAACAGCCTGATGATATACTCCACCAACTTGTTGTGCAGGCTGGTGTCAATCTCGTCAATCAACAGCACCTTGTTTTCCTTGATGATGTTCATGATGGTCAGCATCATGTAAAACAAAGCCTGCGTTCCCTGTGATTCTTCCGTGGCAAAGTCAAACGGAATCTCTGGATTGTTTTTATGGAAAGTGATGATTTTCAGCTGCATTTTCTGAACCTCGTCACGCGAAACAATCTGGTTGTTCTGCAAATCGTAGGTGGCCATGGTCAAGGGCTTTAGTTCGCGCTGCGACTGGATGTCAATGATGTCGCTATCGGCAACATTCAGCACTTTCAACAAGGAATCCTTGTTTTGGTGAAGCAAAGTCTCTATGGAATACGAATTGTAGCCGAAATAATTCAAGATGAACCGCTCCATAAAATACTGGAACACCTCTTTCGCGATTTTCCTGTCCATCTGGCTGGCACGCGAAACGAACAGCGTTTTCTTGGAAGTGTTGGTGGCCACATCCATGGGCCTTGAGATGGCTGAACGGAATTCGTAGATGCTTTTCTTGTCGGGTCCTTTCCTTTCGTCCCGAGCAAATACCAATGAGCGACGGCCATGCGGGTAATAATACAGTTCCTCGGAGATGATTTCCTGTTTCGTCATCGAAAACGAATACTCATACTCGATTCCATCCAACAGAAAGCGGATAAGGAAACGGCTGGGCTTCCCTACCCCTCCAAACTTAAAAGGCATAAAGCCAAAAACCGTGTTCTCGTTGTAGTTGTGCGACTCGAAAATCATTTGCACACAGGCACGAATAGCCTTGATGACATTGCTTTTCCCGGAGGCGTTGGCTCCATAAATGGCAACGGTTTTCAGCAGGCGTTCACCATTGCAGACAAAGGTGTTGCCCTCCAAATCCTTGGCCTTCTTCGACTGGATATTCGCTGCCCGCATATCTAATACCACCTCTTCATCAATCGAAAAAAAGTTCTCTAAACGAATCTCAAGTATCATTTTAATGTATATATTTGTAATTTTCCTGCAAAAATAAACATTAAATTTGAATTACCTTCATTTTACTGATACTTTTTTCATTTCTTTAAAAAAATCTCCCCACAAGTCCTTTTGAATGGGCTCATGGGGAGTAAGGCGAATCACTTATTAACCAAATTCAGTTTTCGCCTTATAAAAAAGAAAGTTTTCCCTTGAATCAGGCGACAACGGCAGGCTGTGGCTCTTCCGTCTTTCCTTCGTCTTCTTCAAGCTCCACCTCGATGTGGAGGTAGGTGCTTCGGCGTCGGGTGGCATTCAGCCTCTCGATAATCTCCTTCACCACAGCGTAATGCTCGCCGTAGGTCTCGGGGACTTTCGCCGACATTACCTTCAGGTAGTCGACCAACCTTTCAAGCTTGCCGGACGCCTCGCGCTTCAGTGCCATCAAGGATGGCCCTTGAGGCAAAGTGCCGTTGGCCTTGTCCACACCGTGCAACGCAACCTTCAAGGCGCCCAAGGCATCTTGCATGTCCTTTACGCGACCCGACATCTCAGGCAGTTTGTCAATTTGCTTCTGCATGTCAGGTGCCGACAGGTCGCGCAGCAAGGCGCTGACCGCTCCAACGCGTTCATCCACCTTCATCCAAGCAAAAGGCTTGCGATAGGTGTCGAACAGCTGCTTGAGCGCCATGGCACAGGCCTTCATTTCCTCATCCGACACATAACAGCTCGAGTCAAGGTAACGCGAGGTCGACATAAGACGCTCCATAAGCTGGCGGTTCTCCCGTTTGACATTACGTCTCACCTTGTCGATGTGCATCGCATCGAGAAGCTTGCCATCGGCTTCCGTAACGTCGTCCACCAGACCGTTAAGATAGTCGTCAGAACGGTCTCCTTCAAATTGATGGCGGATCTCCATAAGACCCGCATGGTACTGATCAGAGTTCAGACCCAAACTCAACGATTCTAATTGTTGCTTCATTGTACTGAAGTTTTAAAAGTGAAACAATAATAAAACTCGGCAAATGCCGATTCGCATTGGGGTTTTCCTGCAGCAGCGGCCGTGCTGCGGGAAGGGAGTCATCAGAATGCCTTGCAATAAAAACCTAGCCCTTGCATCTGTCCTCGAAAGTCTTGGCATATCGCCTAAAACACTCACCCGAGGTGTAAAAGGTCTTGACACATGACAAAAAGTCCTCCACTGAGTTCTTTTTGGTCCAGCACCACGACAATACACACCACGCTTGAGGTGGAAAAAGCCTTGTGACACGACAAATCCCACCCTCATGAGGTCTTTTCGGTCAGGTACCATGACGAAACACACCTCACCTGAGTACAAAACGTCATTGACCATGACCAAAACCACCTCACATGAGGGTTGAAGGTCATTGGGCAAGACTTTTAAGCTGGATGCTAAATGGGAAAGCTCCTATCAGTGACCAAAGAGGTCGTCGCCTGACGACTGACGGCACGAGGCCATCAAGAGCGAACGGCAGCGTGGCCGCTTGGCTGCCGAAACGTGCGGACTATAGCCGCTCAGGCTTAGCTTGGCAAGTTGATGTAAATAGAAAGACTTATCATCAAAGGGATGGCAGGAATGTCCGTCTGCCTCCCAATAGATTTCGGTTATGGGGTTTTTGGCTTTAAGATCCTCTATCAAGGCCGACAGTCTCCCATCCAGTCGGTTTTCGGCAAGATAGTGTTCAAAGAGGTTGGGGAAGCACCACCTCTTAGGGACACAAGGCAAGCTCACGATGCGGTTCCGCTCATACTGCCGCACCCAGGCCTCAATCTTCTGCCGTAACTCATCGACGGAACAGAGCGTGCAGTGGAACTCAGTGAATGGGTAGTCGTAGCGCTCGAAACAGGCGCGACCGAAGTCATCCCAATTGTCGTTGTGCACCACCTTGATGGTTGGCAAATAGATGTAATGATGCGAAAGGCTGACACAGTCAAAGAGACAGGGACGGGTGTGGGTGGTCACCGTGCCTTTTGTCTGAATGACATGACCTACAATGTTAGTGATTGCCTCTTCAATCCGGCTTAGAATAAACGTGCCTAAGGTGATGAATTTAGTTCCTTGCGATGACGATTTCGCGCCGCCACAAGGAACGCTTATGGGATCTGGAGGAAGGTCCTCGTAGTCATAAAACAGTGGTTGTTTGGTTGTTAGTTCCATGCTTTTTTCTTTTAAAACTTGTTTTGCAAAAATACTCAGAATTCCCAAAAGACACTAGAAAATAAGTGTTTTTCTGGCAATTTTTTATCAACAAAGTTATCAACATGCTAACACACTGATTTTCTGCATATATAAATGCAGTTTCTATTATTTAGAATAAAATAAAATAAATATAAAATAGGATGATTGACAGTAAATAAGGACGACGGCATGGCAATTGCCTTGAAACAGCCACAGATTTCGATGGCTTTCTGCCCATAGATCCCAGCCTCCACACCTGCCAGCGCGGAGAAGACATGGGCAGAAAGAATTGAATTGACGCAGCCATAGATTGACTTCGTCGAATGCAAAGCATTTCCCGCCATCGCACATGCCAACGTTGGAATGACATGGCTGCTGAGCCTTGCCGACGGATGACAAGACTGCTTACAACTCATCAACTTTTAGCGGATAGCAATAATAGATTTATTTCGTACTTATTCCTATGAATTGGCAATGAGTTAAGCCGATAATTTTTCATGGTTGATTGAAAAGTCATAGTTTCTTTGGTATTCAGAGTCTCTTCTGATGA
>CACZUS010000079.1 GCA_902784425.1 uncultured Bacteroidales bacterium | reverse complement strand
TAGCTTGTAGCTCCATTTTACAAAAGGCGAACCACTTCTTTCCTAAATCCTTTATGGAAGCGCCAATATGATAAACTTCATTATCGATTATCAGGAATCGATCATGCGATTGGGTGAAGATGCTCAAATCGATCGGTGCGTATTGGTTGTTGTGTTGAGACAAGGCCACGTTGAACGAGGGTGAGGTGCGCCGCGTGTAAATCTTGGCCTGAACATTCTCCGCCCGTTCTGCCAAGCGTAGCAAAACGGTCTCGTCCACGTAATTGTCAATCAAAACAATGCGTTCCCGAGCAGAACGGATCAACTTGTTAACGAAAGCAAAAGGCTCAAGCATATTACCATCGTAGAAGATGCCTTCGACAGGAGGCAGAGATGTACGCACAAAGAAGTCAATCTTTTGCTGGTGGTCCGCAAGGGTATCTTCGATTGAATCTAGACGGGTGGTGATTCTACTTTCAAGATGTGTTATTTGCTGATTGATGGCATAACCATTTAGTAAATATTCCTTCAAAACAGATGTCGCCCATCTGCGAAACTTTGTGGCATTGGTGCTGTTCACTCTATATCCTACAGAAATGATCATGTCCAAATTGTAAAAATCAATTTGGCGTGTCACCTTTCTATTTCCTTCTTGTCGAACTACTCTAATTTTTTGAGTAGTTGATTCTGGCTCAAGTTCACAAGTTGAATAAATGCCTCGTATATGATAAGTTATGTTGTTTTCTTTCACACCGAATAGTATTGACATTTGTTGTTGCGTAAGCCAAACCGTTTCCTCGCTCATCCTCACCTCCAGCTTCACCATCTCGTCAGGCTGGTACAGTATGATTTCGTTCTTGTCGTTCATAGAATTTAATGTGTTTATTAATCAAAACAAATAGTTAATGAAAATCTTTTCCCTGTAGATTTTTATCTTTTATATCAGGTGTCAATTTTCAATGCAAAAATAATGTTTTGTTTTTGTGTTGCAATGAGTTCAATGATAAAATTTGATTCAAAGTCTTCGGTGGAGATGCTCCCACTAAACACTATAACAAACGATATGCATTGATTTTTTCATAGATTAATGTAATTATATCATCCGTTCTATTTATCTTTGGACATCCATCAGATAACGGAAGATGGGCATGTCCGATTGTCTGTCAGTTTTTAATGGATGAACCGGTTTATTTATCTGAACGTATTTATAATGTTATGAGTGACACAAAAAAAGCAAGTCGAGTAGAATGGCTATGCGCCGCGATGATTGACTTCATACCAGCAGTGTTTTTTCGTCAATTGACAGACTTCATGAGTCACGACTTGGGGTTCTCTGACCTCACGTATGTATTGGCTATTCTGCTTGCCGTTTATATATTGTTGAAGGACTTCTTTTTTGACGGAAGAAGTGAGGGAAAACGACTCGTGGGTATCCAGATTGTGAGACTGGAGGAATCAGACAAGTCTTGCCTGATCCTTCGAAATTTGCCCCTCAGTTTGATGGTCCTTTTGTGGGGATGGCAGGAATTTTCGATTCCTACCTCTATGTGGCTACTTGGCTTTGTGTTCTATATGTGGGCTGATTTTATTTGTTTCGCACTGAAAGGGAAAACCTTGGGAGATTGTCTTGCCCATACAAGTATAGAAGTATGTGAAGATCAGAACAATATGTTTCATAAAAATACGACGAAACGAATTGCCTGTCTCATTGTCGTGCTGATTTTAACTATTTATGAAGCATGCTTTATCTCCCCTGAGTGGCCTTATTTGGCACTATCACAGGATTATTGTTATTCTTCCTTTGTGTACCACTTTTATTCATATTTCCCTTACCTATGCGCTCTATATGTTTTTTATAAAATAATAAAAGCGTACTCACAAAGAAAAGACATTGATGTGACCGTTATTGTTATGATTATAATGTTTTTATTTGCCCCCCCTTTCATCAATTATCTTTCGCTTTCATCTGACAATAACTTTTTAGTTTTATTTTTCATATTGATACATATTGTGATAACGATGTTCCCTGTGGTGTATCTATGTAAAAAATTCATCAGACAAACAGGATTGCGATGGATTATTTATGTAATGGTTTTGGTGGGTGTGATTCTTTGTAATATTCCTAATATCTGGTGTCTGATTTCGCCCCTGTAGAGACGCACGGCCGTGCGTCTCTACGCCCGTAATTCCAACCTCAATCCAATGCATTAAAAAAATTCCCCACCTCACCTTCATACAAATCCACTGCCTGCTTCATTTTATCCCGAAGATAATTTCGGGCATTTCGTGGATATAGGATTTGAACTCCTGGTCCGTACGACATAAAAACAGAATACATCTCATAATTGATAACTACTTCAATACTAAAGACACAGCTTCCATCCTCCTTATTCTCTTGAATAACTTTTTGCGAAGCATGAATGGGTTTGGTCTTAATATACTTGCTTTGCATATTATTCGCCCAAAAGACGATTCGACTTGGTTTGCTGTTGATGTTTTTGCTCACGCCCACCACGTCGTCAAAAAAGTGCTCTGGATCGAAGTCCGGATTCTCACGGAAAGGCACCTCCGAAGGTTCAACACTAACAATACGGTCAAGTGCGAGATTGAGCAACAAAAGATTGCTTTCCTTTGAGCCAAACAAAAACCAACGGTTACGAAATTCCTTCAATAAATAGGGGCAAAGTATATACTCAACTGGTTCCCTGGCGGTAAAAGATTGATACATAATCCGCAACGTCTGCTTATTAGCGATATAATTGTAAAGCGGCGTGAGTAAACGAATACCCATCAGGTTGGGTACACTATCAAAATGAATTATGGGTTTCCTATTATTACGGGAGATTGCCAATTTGTCTTGCAAACGGCTAACCACATCTGCCATCTCAGTAAATTGTCCAAACCCCTCCAATTGCCGCAACATATCAACCGCCTCCTGCATAACATCATAGTCGTTTTGCGACATGGGCATGTTCATAATGGAATAATCTTTATCTGCATAACGATAATATTTATGCTCGTACACCTCAATCGGTGCGTTGTAACCTAATTTATCAGAGCGCATCATCTGTATGTCGCTCTGTACAGTTCGAACAGAAACACCTTTACTGATTCCCTCCATTTCATAAAGAGCATCGGAACATGCCTCTACCAAATCCTCAAGCGTCCATCGTCGATATGGATTTCGAAGACAATTATCTATGGTTTTGTAGCGTATCAACGCATTTTTATTCGCTGGCATATTTTTCTAATTAATATTGGGTGTTTTTTATAATTCATTCGGATTCCGATTTATACAGACGGATTGCACCTTTGTAGAGACGCAATGCATTGCGTCTCCATCATTGTACATACGTGCGATTGTAGAGACGCACGGCCGTGCGTCTCTACGGTGACCAATTATGCTAAGATAACCTTTTCTGAAGAAAAAAAACGTTCAAATAAAAAATTTTTCAACCTACGCAAATAGATTGCGTAGTGTCATATTTACTTTGCATCGTGAATCAAACGAGAAATGTATAACTTAATAAATTGACAACAATGATAATCAAAACAATAAATAACCGTCTGGTTAAGATTTGGACCGACAATGTGGAGGAGTCGGCCATGCAACAAATTGAGAACTTGACCACCCTTCCTTTCCTCTTCCATCACTTAGCCATCATGCCCGACGTGCACGCTGGTATGGGTATGCCGATTGGTGGAGTGCTTGCTTGCAAGGATGTTGCCATCCCTAATGCGGTGGGCGTTGATATCGGTTGCGGAATGTGCGCCGTGAAAACCAATTGGAAGGTGGGCGACATCCCTATGGATGTGCTCCGTAAGGAGATCATGAGGGGGATCCGCAAACGTATTCCTTTGGGTATGGACCACCACAAAGAGCCACAGGACGAGCAATACCTGCCTCAAGGATATGACTTGGATAAGTTGGAAGTAGTGAAACGTCGCTTACATTCCATTCAATACGAGGTAGGAACATTGGGAGGTGGTAACCACTTCATCGAACTACAAAAGGATGAGGAGGATACGCTTTGGATCATGATCCACTCGGGTTCGCGTAACTTAGGAAAGCAGGTGGGTGATTTCTACAACAAACTGGCAGCCGCTCTGAACGAACGATGGTACTCTAGCGTCTCCACTTCCCTGCACTTACCCTTCCTTGCTCGAGGATGTAAGGAGTTCGGTATGTACTGGGACGAGATGAAATATTGCGTGGATTTCGCCTTGTGCAACAGACGACTGATGATGGAACGTATAGAAGAGGTGATTGCCAACGCACTGAAGGGAATCGAGTTCGAACCAATGATCAACATCGCCCACAACTACGCCGCTGTTGAGAACCACTTCGGGTCGGATGTCATCGTGCACCGTAAAGGCGCCACACTTGCCCGTGAAGGTGTCATCGGTATCATCCCAGGCTCGCAGGGTACGGCTTCGTATATCGTCGAAGGTCTTGGTAATCCTGATTCGTTCTGCTCCTGCTCTCACGGTGCGGGTCGAGTCATGTCGCGTAAGATGGCCATCAACACACTGGATATGCGACAGGAGGTGGAGATGCTGGAGGCGAAAGGTATCGTTCACGCCATCCGTAGTCAGGATGATATGCAGGAGGCCTCTGGTGCCTACAAGGATATCGATGAGGTTATCGCCAACGAGGCGGATCTGGTCAGGGTGAAAACAAAATTGTTGCCGGTGGCGGTGATCAAGGGGTGATGCACCCGTTTACACCCGCCCGTCGCCCCGGCATCACGGTGCCAATTGTAGAGACGCAATGCATTGCGTCTCTACGCCCCCGACACCCGATTGATATTTGAAAATATATTCACAATTTTTTCGTCTTATTTTTCGTAATTATACAAATTGTATATATTTTTACATTCATAAGACGGACTAAATGGTTCTTACTTCTATTAGTATGAGACCTTCGGGGCTCAAACAGGGCAGAACCGTAATTTCCGTCTTTTTTTTATGCGGCGGTAAGCTTTGTAATTGCCTCTTCTTTGGCCTAAACGTATGCTTACTTCTAATGGTTACTGTTGGTTCGAATCCAACCCGCCGCTCAATAACAAGGTCAAGGTCAGCATACTTCAAATCCGAATTATAGTTTCTCTGCTGACCCATTACCTTTTAAATTTTTACTGTTATGAATAACAATATTTTAACCAAAGTGGCTTTGCGCTACAAGGCAGTGTTTCTGGATGTGAACCGTGCGGATATCAACCTACAGTCGGAGGCGACCGCTCCCGTCTTGGCGTTCGTCCACCGTTTGCAGGAGAATGGTTACTGTGTCAGCGAGGAGTTGCTCCACGCATTGAACAACGTCCCTGTGGATCGCCTCGCAGAGATTACTGAGTGCATCAATGAAGTGATGGGTGTGAAACTCAACTGGACACCTCTCGTCAAGGGCTGGGATGTGCCTACAGGTGAATCCTTAGCCGATCATCTCATCACTTGGATTGCTAATATCTTTGGCAAGAAGGCTGGTTTCAAAGGCACCACATTGCCTTGCGGTCACTTGATTCCAGAGGGTACCTTCCCACTGGAGAGATACAATGGATGTCCCTTCTGCGGCAAACCATTCGAGACCTCTGATTTCGTCTATAAAGGGCAAGCCAGCAAGTTGAAGGAACTGCGTCTGTTCACACTAAAAGATATGGAAAACGTCTTCCGTTCTCTCCTATCATCTGCTACCCCTTTGGATGGTACACAAGCGGATTCTTTAGCACAGTTACTTCAAGTCTTCCCTTTGCCAGCTGATATTGTCATCGCAATGAAGGAGACCGTCATGTTAATCATCAAGCAACTTGTGGTTCAAGGCAAGTCTGATGAGGCGATGCGCTTCTTGAAGACTCCGACCGACATCCTTCGCTACCTCTGGTTCGAGAAGACGGGCTTTGCGCAGATCATCGAGCCAAAGACGCTTGTCGCTCACGCCAGCAAGTTATACTTCCACATGTGGGGACCACTCGACAGAAGTCAGGATGCAGCCATTGACATGAAGCGTAAACTAATGCTGAAATATGATCGTAAGACTTGTCTCTGTGTGGCAAAATGGCTGAACAATATTCCAATGACGGCTATCCAGTCGGTCGAGAACATGAACCCGAAGCGTGGTATGTGGGTACGCATGATCCGTGCACTCCGTTTGGGCGAATACTCCCGCAAGAAGGGCTTCGACCGCTTGGCAGAGATACTCGATCTCTTCTACAAGCAAGACTATTCCACATGGCAAGGTCGTGTTGATAAGGCTCGTTCCGCCAACGATGCGGAGACTACGCTGGCGCTGCTGAAGGAACGTCCGGGACTCTTTGCCCGTTGCCTCTTCGCTTCCATGTTACGTTTCGGTGCCGACAAGACGTTGGCGGCTTTCTCTGAGGTTGAGGATCGAATGCCTGCCCGCTTACTGCTCTCGCTTTGCAATGCGGCAGAGACCTATTTCGACCCGAAGGCGGAGCGTCTGGCTCGTCCTATCACAGGCGGTGTCAGAACAATTGAACCGAATAAACTGCTGGTACTCTACGACGAGGAGGCCCTACAAGGAATGATGGAGGCGATCAAAGCGCTCTATCAACGTTCCATGACTAAACGATTCGCAGCACAACCGTGTGAGGCGAAGCGCATCTATATCGATCCTTCGCTCTATAATATCCCTGTGAGCGTGGGCGACCGTTCCTCCACTATTCAGGACACCTCCTGCGCATTGATGGGTACGCGCTTCCCTGTGTCGGGCGATGCAGTGCGACTCTTCCTCCACTGGGGAAAAGGTCTCGGTTGCCGTCCGATCGACATGGACTTGAGCTGTCGTGTCGCTTTACCAGATAACCAAATCGCGGAGTGCGCCTACTACAGTCTGACCTGCGTGGGAGCAAAACACTCGGGCGACATCCGTTGGGTACCAAAAGGAGAGATGGGTACAGCCGAGTATATCGAGCTCACCCTCCCTGAGTTGGAGGCTGCCGGCGCCACGTATGTGACCTTCACTTGCAACGCCTACTCCTCGGGTACGCTTTCGCCCAACCTCATGGTGGGTTGGATGGATTCCGCCTACGAGATGAAGGTGTCGGAGAAGACAGGTGTAGCTTACGATCCGTCGTGCGTGCAGCACATGGTGCGCATCAGCGAGGGAAACCTCACCAAGGGATTGGTTTTCGGTGTGTTGGATGTGGCAAAGCGTGAGATTATCTGGCTTGAGATGCCTTTCACGGCGCAGACGTTACGAGGAGCAGACAGTGCTTCCATCGAGGCGTTGCTCCATAGGCTGGAGAACAAAATCACAGTAGGTCAGCTCCTCGACATCAAGGCGGAGGCGCAACACCTCGAACGAGTGGAATGTGCCGACAAGGCCGATGAAGCCTACACGTACGAGTGGGCGCTCAATCCGGCGGAGGTGACGAAACTGCTAACAGTGTGATGGATTAAGAGTTATCATTCAAAAATAATCCGTAATATTGCATTGAATTATCGAGACATCATGTATGAACATGAAAAAGATTCTATTTCTTCACGGATTCTTCGCAAGTGGCCAGTGCGTTCCTGCTTTGGCCTTGCAAGAGGCATTTGCTGGTAAGGCGCAGGTGCTTTCGCCTGACTTGCCTAGACACCCTAGAGAGGCGCTTGAGTTAATACGAGGAATCATCGATCGTGAGCAACCTGACCTCTTATTGGGCAATAGTTGTGGAGCCTTCTACGCACAGATGGTGGCACCTGTCGTGAACATCCCTGCTCTGCTTGGTAATCCGCACTTTCAGATGACTGAGTTCCTAAAACAACGTATCGGAGAGCATGAATACAAGTCTCCACGGAGGGATGGTAACCAGCACTTCGTCATCGATGAGACCTTGATAGAGGAGTTCGCTTCACTGGAACCCATCCAGTTCAACAACTGCACTTCAGCGCACAAAGAGTGTGTCTGGGGTTTGTTCGGCGAACAAGATAAGGTGGCGCACTTCGAACCGCTCTTCCTGGAACATTATAGTCACGCCTTCCACTTTCCAGGAGCACATACTCCAACAAAAGAGGAGGTTTTTGCGTGGCATGCACCATTAGCGGAGGAAATGATGTCTCGCTATCCTCGTGAGACTTATAAAGATTAAAATAGGAAACTGTTATGATAGACCAAATCATTGATTACAACAAGACTTTCGTGGCTGAGAAAGGGTATGAGAAGTATGTGACGGACAAATACCCTGACAAGAAACTGGCCGTGCTGTCGTGCATGGACACCCGTCTGACCGAACTACTGCCCGCGGCGCTCGGCTTGAAGAACGGTGATGCTAAGATCATCAAGAATGCGGGGGGCTTGGTCATCTCGCCTTTCGACTCGGCCATGCGTAGCCTGATCGTCTCCATCTATGAGTTGGGTGTGGAGGAGATTATGG
Source organism: uncultured Bacteroidales bacterium (assembly GCA_902784425.1). Classification (GTDB taxonomy): domain Bacteria; phylum Bacteroidota; class Bacteroidia; order Bacteroidales; family Paludibacteraceae; genus UBA1181. The sequence goes on along the minus strand of CACZUS010000079.1, from coordinate 3,617 downwards.
TTGTGGCACACTCCCATTGTGGGGCTTGCCACATGAGTTACGACCACTTCCACCATGAGATGATTGCACGTGGTGTAACTGACCAGACGCTCGACACCATCCGCAAGTGTGGCATCAACTTGGAACATTGGCTGGAAGGGTTCAAAGATACACCAACCTCAGTTCGTAAGACAGTAGAGACCATCAAGACCCATCCACTTGTACCAAAAGATGTTATAGTTAGAGGTTTCATCATCGATTCTGAAACAGGAGCACTAGAAGAGATCAAGGCACAATAACAAAAGCAGAAAAAGAGAACCCCGAAAGTCTGAAGTTTTCGGGGTTCTTTTTTTTGATATACCGTTTGACAAATGACTATTCTACATTGAAAATATGGCGCATGAAGTTGTACATGTGAGGTTGAACGGAACTACCGTCGTGACCTGTACCTGAAATTGAGTGCCATACATGATCCACATTATTATTTTTCAAAACATTGTGATACTGCTCAGGATAATTGCCTACTGTTCCATCGTTGGTTCCACCTGAGATGAGAAGAATGTATGGTTCAGGGTTTCCATCTTTTAGGCGAAAATCTGCCTCATTCTTTATTGTACCTTCATGATCCATGAATTGATCTTTGGTAGGCAAAATACCAGGAGCTGGACAGGCTGCACCTACAAAACCAAACACATCCGTATGTTGGGTTCCAATATACAAAGCTTCACGACCTCCCAATGAGAAACCTGTGATAGCAGTATTTTTACGACCCTCTGCAATCGAGAACTCTTCTTTAGCCCATGGCAACAAGTCCTCAAGAAGATCTTTCTCAAACATATCATAGTATCTCATTGTCTGTTGATCGAATGAGAAACCGCTTGGCTGGTCTGCAGTAGGACAAGTATACATCTGAGGGAAGATAACAATCATGTCTTTGGTCATGCCTTCCGCTATGGCGTTGGCAATCATTTTCTGTACACCCATACTACCATCAAGCATTGAACTCTCGTTTCCAAAAATACCATGTAGGACGAATAACACAGGATACTTCTTGTTTTTGTCATAGTTTGGAGGCAACAGCACATTCACTTTTTTAGTGCGTCCTGCACTGTTTGAATAGTACTGATAAGACTTCACCTCACCATAACTATTATTTGGCACATCAGGTGCGAATTGTACCAAATCATCACGAAGTTTCTGCATTGTCTCCGCAGGACTCACTTCTGGAGTTATTTGTTCTTGTTCGCTGAATGTAAGACTATCTACATCAGAAATGGCATATTCTACGACAGAACCATCTTTCAACCAAAAATACATTTTGTCGTCATTTTCAGCCATTGTAGTTGCTGCATATGCAAACAACGTCAGAAATGGAATGATTACTTTCTTCATATAGCATTTAAATTTTTAAGCGTTTTAAATATAAGTGTTAACTTTAGTAATTCTATTTTATGGTATGACAAATGTAAGAAATTATCACCATAAAACAAGCATATAGGACAAAAAAAATGTTGATATGATAGTTTGTTCTTTAGATTGCATATTGGTAATTTTGTTCATCCAATTAATTTGTTACAAGAAAGCAAAAGAATAATCCTATGATTGAATATAAAGATATACATGAATTCAGGAAGGATGACTTGGAGTCGTTGTTTCTTTCTGTCGAATGGTCTTCCGGTCATTACCCAGAGAAACTAGTGGTTGCCATGCGTAACTTTGAAACGGTCTATACCGCTTGGGAGGGTGACCAACTCGTCGGTCTTATCTGCGCGATGGACGATGGCATCATGACAGCCTATGTCCACTACCTGCTTGTCCGTCCAACACATCAAAACCTCGGTATCGGACGACGTTTGGTGGAGATGATGAAGGAACACTACAAAGATTACCTACGCATTGTCATTGTTGCCTACAACGAGGAATTGGATTTCTACAGTTCGTGCGGTTTCAAGAAAGCAGACGATGCCAGTCCGATGTTCATCACCACACTGTGGACCTAAAAACCATTTGAGATATGCAGACCATCGACACCACCAATATGTGCTCGCACCTGCAGAAGAAACTGTTCAAGGAGGATGGCATCTATCACCCTCTTTGGCAAGCTATGCAGGCAGACCCCGAACTGACAGCTGTGGTCCGTTCACGCCAACTTCATATCTACCGCAACGACAAGAAATTGCTGGTACTGGCGGGGAAGTCAGCGCCAAAGATTATACGGGAAGATAGAATTTGTGAACTTTTAAACCACCTATAATCCATTATTCAAATGACCTATATTCGTAACATACGACCCCAAGAAATACCCGTATTGGATGATTTCCTCTACGAAGCCATCTTTATTCCTCAAGGTGTGGTGCCTCCGCCACGTTCCATCATCGAGCAGGAGGATCTGCAGGTCTATGTTCGTGGCTTTGGAGAGTCACCTCACGACCATTGTTTAGTGGCAGAATGCGACGGAAAGATCGTCGGTGCCGTATGGGTAAGGATGATGAATGATTATGGACATCTTGACGATCAAACCCCATCGTTGGCCATCTCCCTCTACCCCACCTATCGTGGACAAGGTATTGGCACGCAGCTTTTGCGCCAAATGATGGAACTGCTCCACCAGAAAGGCTATGCACAAGTGTCGTTGTCGGTACAAAAGGAGAACTATGCGCTCCGCATGTATCAGAAGGCAGGATTCGAGATTGTGGAGGAGAGAGGGGATGAGGTGCTGATGAGGGCGAGGTTATGAGGAAGGAGAATTGAATCATCATATAAACAACTTGTATATATAAGCATAATTAATACCTCTTTCTCGACAAAACATTTTATTATTTGACAGAAATGATGTAATTTTACAGCAAATTTTAGGATATGACAACAACTGAAGTGATATTGAATTATGCAGTAATACAAGGAGGTGTTTTCGTACGGAAAAAACTTCTTCATGACATTGAAGGCAAGAGTATTGTCATCAACAAGCGTGCATTAGATCTTCAGTTAAGTCGTATGATCGCATCAGGCATACTTAAGAGAACAAGACGAGGAGAATACCTATTAACAAATATCAATTTGCCAGAATTTGTTTATCAACCATCAGACAAAGAGAAAGACATATTCAACAAACTAAAACAACAATTTCCGTTCCTTGATTTCTGTATATGGAGTCCAAGAGTACTATCATCATTCATGCTTCATATTCCAGACATTGGTTACACCTTTGTTGACGTAGAGAAGGATGGTATGGAGTCGGTATTTCAAGCACTACAACGAATGAATCTTGGACGAAACATACTTTTATCTCCTTCATTAAAAGAATGTGATCTCTATTTAACTGGAAGTGATGCAATAGTGGTTAGGCAGTTGATAGGGCAATCACCATTGACAGTAGTAGATGATTGTACCGTGCCACGCATTGAAAAAATTTTGGTAGATGCAATTACCGACAATGAATTACGTTTCGCCAGTGGATCTGAAATCTACTCTATTTACGAATACGCACTTGAGCGGAACAATGTCAACATAAGCAAATTGTTGAGATACGCTTCACGGCGTAATCGGAAAGAGAAAGTAGAAAGAATTATAATAACGATTAACAATGATAAACCACAGAAGCAAGTCTATCGAATGGATTACGGCAGTAGCCGAGCAAA
>CACZUS010000078.1 GCA_902784425.1 uncultured Bacteroidales bacterium | reverse complement strand
GTATAACAGAAAAAATGTAACGAAGGATTCTTTAATGGAACTTATTGAGTTTCATAGTGTCTATTTCAATAGAGATGGTAAAAGATATGGTTGGCTTTGCGGTTGTGAATGGGACGATGTCCATGGTTTAGCAATCATCCTTTCTGGAGATGAGATAGAATTCGGATGGGACGAAGATTTGTTCAACTGAATTTTATCCATATAGAAAAAAAATTTGCCAGCGCCACCAGCCTGAAAGGCTGTAACAGATATAGCCCATGGGCATCGCCCTACACATACCGCACCGCCCCCAACCCCGGCAGGGGTGGCATACCACAGGCACGGGTGTAAACCCGTGTTGGGAATGGGTGCGGTAATGGAACCCCAAAGGGGTGACACATAGTTCCTGCAGTATCGCCCCTATCGGGGCTACAATTCATCATCGGTCATTCATTACACAGGGGTTAACACCCCTGCCTACGACGTAACATCCCTCCGGGATTTGGTTGGTGCTAGATTCAACGAATTTTGTGTTTTATAAAAAATTCGGATTATGTAGCAATGGTCCGCAACGCACCGCCCCCAACCCCGACAGGGGTGGAATACCACAGGCACGGGTGTAAACCCGTGTTGGGAATTTAATTTTTAATTCAAAAAATAGGACCTTTGTTCACTCCTCCGAAAAATTAAATGATTTTTATCGAAAATAGATTGATATTATTAAATCTTTTAAACAAAAATAGATATTAGCATTAAAAAAGAATGACACTTATCAGAAAAGTTTTCCGAAAATACTTTGGTCTTCGATGTCTAATTTCACTACATTTGTAATGTGTTTAACGAACAACTTTTATAGAGATAAAAGAGATTCAAACACAACAACAGGGTTTTATTTTTCTGCAGAATAAAATGAGAATCCAACATTTGAAATAGGGTAGCACCTATTCAATTATACATTTGATTATTTAAAAAAAAATTATTATAAACAATTAAAATTTAAAAATTATGGCTTTCAGATCCACATTAAAATTAGGAGGTAAAGAGTACGATGTACTTACTTGTAACTATTCTTTGAGACGTGACGTTGACTCTAAGGGTCGTCCATCATCTAACATCTATGGCGGACGTATCACCGTACAGGTTGAATCTACTGAGGATACTACTATCCTTGAAACAATGGTCAACCAATTCAAACCTTTCAGCGGTAGCGTCATTTTCAAAAAAGGTGACGAAGAATCTATGATGAAGGAACTCACATTCGAGAATGCATATATTATTGAATTCTCAGAGGGTATTAACATCGTTGGAACGGCTCCAATGGCTATAAACATCACAATTTCTGCACAAACTATCAAAATCGGTGGTGCAGAGTACGAAGAGAACTGGCCAACAGCCTAACATCTTCTTAGGGGTAGAAATTTGGGGGAGGTTAATAACTTCCCCCAAATTTTTTCTATAGGGTGCTCTTCTTTCCTACAATTTATTTTTAATCTTTCCTTAGTTATTAATTTTCACGACCTAACACATTGTTATGATCTCCTTTATAATTCTTGTAAAGCAGGTCTAATTCATCGGATTCCAAACAATAAACTTTCATCTCCACATTTTCTATCGGATAGGTTTTGCCCGATACCATCAATGTAATCTCATTCTTTTTCTGTTTTTTCCCTAACTTTATCTTCAAACAGCCCTCCTGCATCGGATCTTCTCCGTATGCTTCATCAAACACACGCACCATCTCCTCCACATCAAAGAAAAGGAAAGCAGTGTAGGTCTGACCACCGACCTTCCATATAGAGAAGAAATCCTTTACTCGCGGACGTTTTTGTAAATCCATCTCCTTCTCAATACATTTGTCTTTATCCAAATAGAGCAATCCCATCTTCTCCATGGTATATTCTCCCTCCACCACATCAAATTTAACCTGATAGTTGAAGGTATCCGATACTCTATCTTTAAAACGATCGGGTAGACGCACTATTTTTTCTAATTTGCTCAATGAAAAATCATCATGCCAAGACCAACGATCATATTTCTCTATATGATCACCCACCTTATCAAATGCCGCATTCATATCCTTCACATTACATGCCGACATAAGTCTCTCGTCATATTTGCCACTCTTCTTTCCCGTGCCAACATATCCAACAAAGGTGTATTTATTTTTATCATAATCGCTTATATACAAGAAAACTTTACCTTCCGACGCAATGCAATAATGCAAATTATAACAATAATCGGATTTATATCTTATCAAATCCTCCTTCGACAATGTGTCGGAGAACGTGTAGACAATCCTATCCAAAGGATCCGCCCAAACTATATTAACCCCAATGGAACCATCTTTACTTATAAAAGTATGATTATCACCCCATGAATCTTTTCTTTCAAAGCAAGGATACTCCCACCCATTTCTTGTGATATATCGTTCCCGTTTTTTTATTTTTAAAGAATCCGTATCGGTCTTACATTGCGCATCCAAAACCATGACAGGAAGTGGATGAGATTGAATAGTAATTTCATACCTAATCTCTTTTTCCTCCTGAGAAGGTTCTTTATCGTTTACATAGTCAAGCCCCACATCATTAAGCATCCACAGGTCATTCGGTTCCAACATATGCAACCTATACGTTTTGATGATATACTCCTGCAACGAACAATTATTCCATAAGCGAGCTGTATATTCTGCATCTTTACCCGACTTCCTGCTGTAATAGTTGCCCAAGGCATTAAACATAAAAAAGAAGGCAAGCAGAATCGTGCAGGCTATCAAGACTTCATGGCGGTGAGCCAATTTCACTATCGCATAGAATAGAATCGATACAAACAGAGCTATGACCACATAGGCGATGGCACTAAAGCCTGCTGCCATGCCATTCCCTGCTGCATCACCGTCATGACTAATAGGTTCCACATAAAGCCATCCCCAAACAAAAAAACCAAGAGCGATGGCGCCTAAGATAGGATACTCCCTCGATGCATAATAGATGGCTACCAGCTGAAGAATAATGGTCAAGACCATTTTCCAAAAGGTGCTATTGTTCGCTGGTCGACACGGGCCCACATATTCCACCAACGGAACCCAATTGTAACTTGCTACCGCCGCCACAACTATTAACGCAAAAGAATAGAAGAACGATGTCCATGTATTGTGAATCATAAAACCAATCACAAACAGAATGATGGCAATAGCCAAAGAAATTAAATTCATCATATATTAACCATTTAAAATTTCGTGGAATTTTGAATTTGTAGAGACGCAACATGCCACATCCTTAGGTAGAGACGCGGCGCGCCACATCCTTAGGTAGAGACGCGGCGCGCCACGTCTCTACGCGAGATCAGCACATACTAGCCGTTTTATAAAATAAACACCCAGCAACAGCATGGTAACCAATAAAACCGTATCAGGAGCGTAATGTTTCATGCAATAAGAGAACACAAACGCCAACCCAACGCTTTTGACAATATTTAAAATAGAATCAAAACCAGATTGCATACCATTGCCTGCAGGATCGCTATCACCTTTTGGGGGAGTAAGAAACAACCAAATCCAGACGCCAAATCCAATCGCTATGGAGCCAGCAACAGTGCTCCACCTAGCTAAAAAATAGATGGCTACCAATAATATAATGGCAATCGCCCCCCAAACTAAATACATGTATATCTCATCTTTTGATTTCATTGTTAGAAAATTTTAGGTAGAGACGAGGCACGCCACGTCTCTACAGACCGTGCGTATCCACAAAAAACATTCGCAAGTTACAAAAAAATCAAAGAAAAGAAGTACCTTTGTTTACAAATTTGCAAGACGATATATGGCATCGCATAAAAACAGGCATATTCTTTCAACTCTTTTACTAGCGTTCATCATTCTGTTTCTGGTGATGCATGTGTTTTTCATACCATCTCAATTGTTTTCCGATGCCACTTCCACCATTCTGTTAGACGACCATCACGAACTGTTGGGTGCGCGTATTGCCAAAGATGAGCAATGGCGTTTTCCTGAAACCGATACTCTCAATCAACGATTTGTCACCTGCCTAATCAATTATGAAGACAAACGCTTCTATTCTCATTTGGGCATCGACCCGATCTCTATCGCTCGTGCGATGAAAAAGAACATTGCATCAAATGGGATCAAAGAGGGAGGTAGCACCCTCACCATGCAGCTGGCTCGAATGGCTCGAGGCAATCAACCACGAACCCTAAAAAACAAATTGATTGAAGCCATGTGGGCGATAGATATTGAGGCTACCTACTCAAAAGATGAAATCCTACGCATGTATATTTCACACGCACCTTTTGGCGGTAACATTGTAGGTGTGGATGCCGCGACTTGGCGTTATTTCTACAGAGACCTCTCTCGACTCTCATGGGCGGAATGTGCCACATTGTCTGTCTTGCCAAATGCCCCCGCATTGATCCATCTAGGGAAAAATCGCGTGCGACTAAAGGAAAAACGCGACCAACTACTCACTACACTTTACAAAAATGGAATCCTCAACAAGGAGGAATTGGAACTGTCGGTCAATGAACCATTGCCGGATGTCCCTTATAAAATACCTAATGAAGCCCCTCATTTGATTGATTACCTCTCTAAAAAACAGAAAGGGAAAGTAATCCAAACGCATATCAACAGTCGTCTTCAACATCAACTTCAAAAACTAGCCAACAATTATTGCCAGATATACACACGCTCTAACTACATTGAGAACATTGCTATTTTGGTATTAGATGTCGAAACAGGCGAACCTCTTGCTTATATTGGCAACACCACCAACCCTGAATCAGAGGCAATTCAAGTAGATATGATACAGGCAGAACGTAGTCCAGGTAGCACCCTGAAACCCTTCCTATATGCTGCGATGCTCACCTCTGGTGAAATCACACCAAAGCAACTTATATCAGATACTCCATTGTCTATCAACGGATTCTCACCCTCTAATTTCAATAAAAGTTACAATGGTTCCGTACATGCCGACGAAGCCATCATTCAATCCCTGAATGTGCCTTTGGTTCGTATGTTGTCGATGCATACGACGGCACGTTTCATGACAGACCTGAAATGGTTAGGACTCACAACCCTTCATTATGACGAAGACCACTATGGTGCATCCATCATATTAGGAGGGGCAGAGGTGACCCTTTGGGACCTATGTCACATGTACCACAAACTGGCACATCAGTTATCACATAACGAAGAGCCCAAAGATTCAAGAATCAGTTTACCTGCCATCTGGTATACATTCGATGCCATGTCGCGACTCAACCGACCAGAAGAGGAGGCACAATGGTCTCAATTCAAAAGTATGAAGAATGTAGCTTGGAAGACAGGTACGAGTTGGGGAAACCGAGACGCATGGTCGGTGGGACTGACCTCCAAATATGTAGTGGGAGTATGGGTTGGAAATGCGACAGGAGAGGGTAGAGCAGGTATGACCGGCGTAGGCTTTGCAGCACCCGTTATGTTTGATGTCTTCTCCATGTTGGAAGATTCCAAGTGGTTCTCGCCAGTCACCAAAGGTATGGAATTGATGAACATCTGCAAGCAAAGCGGTCATATTGCCAGCAACCTATGCAACGATGTAGAAACAGTAATGACCTTATCAGCAGCCAAGCAGACATCCACTTGTCCATACTGCAGATACGTTCATCTCACACAAGATGAGAAATGGCAAGTAAATGCCGATTGTGTTCCAACATCAGAGATAAAAACAGTTTCTCGCTTTGTGTTACCTGCCGCACAAGAGTATTACTACCAAATGAAACACGCCAACTATAGTCCGTTACCTCCATTTAAAGAAGGCTGTTCAGGTACCTCCATCGACCAAGTGGATTTCATCTATCCAGAACACGGAACCACACTTATCATTCCACGTGGTTTTAACGGGACCCTGGAAAAAGTGGTCTTTAAAGCAGTCTCAAGGAAACCCAACACACCCCTCTATTGGCATTTGGACAACTGCTATGTTGGAGAGACACATGATGAACATCAATTGAGTTTACAGCCCGACACGGGCACCCATACCATCTCTATTGTAGATAATGAAGGAAATCGAAAAGCAATTATTTTTAAAGTCAAATAAATCATAGAACCATACGAAATGGATTCAGATGAGTTCGGAAAAATCATAGGACTCACCATTATAAAAGCGCCTAAAAAAAATTGTCAATTTTAATTTCCGCAACAACTTTATTTCAAAAACAAGTTTTAATTTTGTAATAATAAAAGAACTATTGACCAACACTTCTAAAAATTTAAATTTTATGAAAAGGATTTTTCTATTCATTTATGTGGCGTTACTGGCGTTAATACTATGCCAGTGTTCCTCAAAAGATGAGGCGTCATCATCATCACCTGAATACAATGAATTGGTTGAAGGATTCACTTCAGGTAACATTTCGCGTAAAGCACCCATCTATCTTATTCTATCCAGCGAATTGGATGATGATAAGATGAAAAAAGATGTGAACGATTTTCTTTCCATCTCCCCATCAGTGAAAGGAAAATTCTCGTATGAAGACTCATATACAATTGTTTTCAAGCCAGAAGAGGAGTTGAGTCGCAACACGACCTATACGGTAGAAGCGAAGTTGAGCAAACTATTTGGAAAAAGTGCTAAAGACTTCAAGTTTTCATTCTCTACACATCCATTGAAAATAGCTGCATCAAAGAGAAATTTTGAAATCACGGAAGATGAACAATATATCTACAACATAGATATTCGCACTTTGGATGAAGAGAATTTAGAGACTGTAAAAAAATATTTGAACATTATTTTTGATGTAAACTCTGAAAGTGCTAAAAATATAGAATGGATTGACGAGAGCAACTATGATAAGATGCTACGTATAACATTCGATCCAACCACATACAAGTCACAATTTTTCAAATTAGAGACTTCTGAAGATCAAAAGTTAGGCTTAGAGAAAGAGAATCTGTTAACGCTAGATATTCCAAATTCTAAGGATTTGGTGGTGACAGAGATTCGCTACGTGATGGAAGACACAAAATACATAGAAGTGACATTCAATAAAATACTTGATCCAAATCAGAATATGAAAGGATTGGTATATGTTGATGAACAAACATGTCCTGTAGAGGTCTCAGCTAATAGTCTGAAGATATTTCCTAACACAAAAAACAAAAACAAAGTCGACCTCCGTTTGTCTAGCTTGATTCGAAGCAAGAAGGGTACTACACTAGGATCTGATTATATCCAAGAGGTATCATTGAAAATGCTTAAACCAGCAGTTGAATTCATCGGAAATGGAACCATCATTCCAAGAGAAGACAAGGTAACAATTCCATTCCGTACAGTATACTTAAAGGGAGTGAAGGTAAAGGTCTACAAAATATACAGTCATAACATCGGACAGTTTATTGTTAATTCAAACCTTAATGGATGCAAGAACTTACGTTTTGTAGGACGTCCGGTTGCAGTCACTACATTCTATATGGATGACTCAAAGGATCTTACTCAATGGAATAACTATTCAATAGATATCAGTAAACTGGTGAAGATGGATCCAGGTTCCATCTATCGTATAGAATTATCCATGGAACAACGACTCTCTGCATGGAACAGCGATTCCACCTATGTAATAGACAAAGATGCTATTGCAAAGGAGGATCAACAATATTTGGAATCATTGAATGAAGAGTTTGATGACAACTCCAACTATTACAGTTACTATTATTACGACGATGATTACGACTATTATTACGATGACGAAGACGATGATCCTGAAAAGAGCTGTTATTATACAAATTCAAGGAAAACAGCTACCAAGAATGTGTTGTCTACAAATATTGGTCTAGTTGCCTACTCTCCAATCCATAACAAGATGACCGTCTTTGCTAGTAACTTAATCACAGCAAACGCTTATCCAGACGTAACCGTTGAATTATACAACAAGCAATCTCACATAATTGCCAAAGGTACAACCGATGCCGATGGAAAAGCTGAATTCGTATACGACGGAAAAGAAGGAGCTCCATTCTATGTCATCGCCACAAAAGACAATGATTTATCTTGCATGAGAGTGAACAGAGGTGAGGAACTCTCCACCAGTACATTCGATGTGAGCGGAACCAACATTCAAAAAGGATTGAAAGGTTATATTTACGGTGAGAGAGGTGTTTGGCGTCCAGGTGATACGATTCACTTGTCACTCATGATAAATGACAAAGGAAACACACTACCGAAGGATCATCCTGTTGTCATGACATTGAGCACCCCATTGGGTCAACTCTATAAGAAGATGACAAAGAACAACGGTCAACACGGTTTGTACACCTTCTCCGTACCAACAGATCCTTCCGTACCAACAGGTAGCTGGTTGGCTAATTTCCAAGTGGGTGGTCTTACTTTTAGTAAATATTTACGTGTTGAAACCATCAAACCTAATCGTTTGAAGATCGACTTGAAACTTCCTAGTTATCTAAAATACGGTTCTCAAATTTGTAATTTACATACAGAGTGGATGACCGGTAGTAAAACAAATGGATTGGAATACAACATAAAAGGTAAATTCTATCCTATAAAAACCAAGATAGCAAACTATCCTGATTATGTATTCGACAATATGTCTAAAAACTTCTCAAGCAGAGAAGAATCAGTTGCTTCGGGTTATGTTGATACAGAAGGAAATGCCAATGTACATTTTGATCTCTCCGTTCGCAATAACGCATCTGGAAAATTAGGTTGTGTACTGACCACCTTAGTGTATGAAAATAGCGGTGAATTCAGTACGGACACTCGTACGATTGAATACTCTCCATACAATCGTTATGTAGGTATAAAAGAACCAGAAAAAAACAAATATGGCTATTTGGCAACTGGTGCTAATCACAAATACCAAGTAGTACTTGTAGGTGCCGATGGAACGCCAGTATCTAACGCCAACCTGAGTGTCACTGTGAAGAAAACAAGATATTGGTGGTGGTGGTATAGCGATTCATCCGATTGGGCTGAATACTCTAACAACTCCAACAATGAATTAGTACAATCCATGGATCTAAGAACAGATCCTAAGGGAGAAGCTTCATTCACGTTGAACTTTGATGATAAGAAATGGGGTACCTATTATATCACAGTTACAGATAAAGAGCAAAGACATTCAGCAAGTGTCAAATCTTATTTTGATTGGCCTACGTTGTCTGCTCCTCGTAGCAAAGACGAACGTGAAAATTCTATTACCTTGTCTTTGACTACCGACAAAGAGGAATATCACCCAGGTGACAAGGCTAACATCACCATACCTTCTACAGAAAACAGCCGCGCTATCTTAACTGTCTGCAACAGTGCTGGCATAGTAGATATGAAATTCGTGAAATGTGTCAAAGGCGAGACTTCCGTTCAATTTGACATCACAGAAGAGATGATGCCAAACGCATACATAACAGCTACACTCATTCAACCTTACAAACATGAAAATAATGACGTACCTATTCGTCTGTATGGTGTTACACCTATAAGGGTATACTCAGAGAATAGCAAGTTAAAACCAGTGATAAAGGCTGATGATGAGGTACGACCTATGACCGACTACACAATTAAAGTAAGTGAGCAAGACGGTCGTGAAATGGCCTACACCTTGGCAGTTGTAGACGAAGGTCTATTGGATTTGACTCACTTCGAAACACCAAATGCTTGGTCTTCATTTAATGCAAAAGAGGCATTCGGTATGCGTATGTGGGATTTATACGGACATGTATGCGGAGCCTTTGGCGGAAGAATTGATGATATGTTCAGTATTGGTGGTGATGATGGTATCGACAGTGACAAGAAGTCTGTTATCAATCGTTTCAAACCTATGGTCTATTTCGGTGGTCCATTCTTGGTAGAGAAAGGTGGTTCGAACACTCACAAGATCAGTATACCAAATTATACAGGTAGAGTACGTGTCATGGTGGTTGCTACCAACGGTGCTGCTTATGGTTCCGCTGAAAAATCAACCTTCGTACGCAAACCTTTGATGGTCATCGGAACTATGCCTCGCCAAATTGGTGTAAATGATGAAATGACTGTCGCTGCAACAGTCTTCGCTACTGATAATAGCGTGAAGAGTGCAACAACCACGCTCTCATGCTCTGGTAACTTGGCAATTGTGGGAACCAACAAGAAGACCATCGAGTTTACCGAACCATGCGATAAGACAATTCTTTTCAGAGTCAAAGCTGGCAATAAAGGTGGAACAGGTAGAATCAGCATCGAAAGTGCTTCATCTCACGATAAGTCATCTTACGTCACGGATATCGAAATCCGCACTGTCAGTCAACACGTTTCCAAGACAGAAACCGTTCCATTGGAAGCAGGAAAGACTTTTGATCAGACTATAAATGCAATGGGAAGTGAGCAACAAAAAATCTATATGGAGATATCCTCAATCAAGCCATTGAATATGACAGGACGTGTATCTGAATTGATCCAATATCCTCATGGTTGCGCAGAACAAATCTCATCTCAAGGATTGGCTCAACTCTATATGGATGATTTCGCTCAACTATCCGCTAAGCAAAAACTTGACTTGCAAACCAACGTGAAAGCAGTAATCAACAGATTGCCTAAGTATCAAACTAGCTGCGGTGGTATGGCTTATTGGCCAGGTAGCAGAGATGATAACTTCTGGGTCTCTTCTTATGTCCTTCTATTCTTGAACAAAGCTGCTGAAAAGGGTTATTTCGTCAATGATAATCTGAAAAAGGATTTGACCAAATATGTTACCTCTCAAGTAAAACTTTGGAAATTGGACAACAAGAATGATTACGATAGATATCATAGCACTAGTGATGCGGCATTCGCTCTCTATGCTTTGGCTTGCGTCAATTCCCCTGAACGTGGTACCATGAACAGAATGAAAGAAGCCTCTGCTAAATTGTCTGAAAATGATATGTATTTACTTGCTGCTAGCTATGCTCTGATTGGACAAGTATCAACAGCAAAACAAATCATTAAAAAGACAAATAGCACCAATAATTATTGGAATACGTATGCTACTGGCTCCCAATTGATTGCTGAAACATTAACAAAAGATCCTAATGTTACAAATACAACTGAGGAGATCAGAAAGGAACTTACATCCAACAATTATATGTCAACGTTCCGTACTGCCATGGCATTACAAAGCATGTACACATTCTATAAGCATAACAACACTTCGAACGAAATGAAATTCCAAGTAACCTTGGATGGCAAAGAGTTCGCCGATCTAACCACTGGCAACAAGTGTTGGTCTGCTTTGGCTGCCAAAGACAAACCTTCTGTTAAGGCAAACATCAAGAACAAGTCAACTGGCATGATCTACGTCACTACCACTTGCGAGGGTCTCGCTATCCAAGAACCAATTCAACAAATGGAGAACGGATTAAGCGTCGTAGCTACTCGTATCGAAGGTGATATAGAACAGGGATCTACGTTCAATATTACTGTCACAATTACAAATAATACGGGAAGAAATCTTTCCAACATTGCCATCACGCATATTCTTCCTTCTGGATTCGAAACACTTTCAACTGAAAACTCTTCGAACATCAGTTATCAAGATGTGCGAGATGATCGTGTATTATCATACATCAACGACTTTGGTAAAGGTCGACAAGCTAAAATCGAACTTACTCTATCCGCTACTTATGCAGGTTCTTATTATGTTCCTTCTGTTGTTGCGGAAGATATGTATGACAATAAAGTTTACGGCTGCTCTCCAAGTTATGAGTGTGTCGTAAAATAGTAGGATAATCTCTATTATGGTGGTGTATCAAAATTGAATTTTGATACACCACTTTTTTTTAGGTGGGTTCTATAAATTCATTTCTCGTGATTTTTGAATTTGTTTCGATTTCCACATTGTAGAGACACAATGCATTGCGTCCTCTACGGTGATCGTCTGTCAAACAACAAGATACCGAAAGAAATCAAAAAGCACCGAAAATTTTAAAATCCAACAAATAATAAAAAGAACCAAAAATCTATCCAAAAAATTCTACTTTTTCAAGCTGCTTTGCTACCTTTGAAAGGTCTCTATTTTGCTACCTTTGAAAGGTCTCTATTAAACCTCATAAATGATTATACATGAATCACGGAAAGAAAAAATGTGAAGCGCTAAAGGCCATCAGGAAACAGATTGCTGATTTGAACAATATTCAATATGTTCCCTGTGAATGTACTCATACGGGTGAATGTATGGGTACGTGTCCGACCTGTGAGCGAGAGCGTCAGTACATAGAGGAACAGCTGTCCATCAAGAAGAGGAAAGGAAATTTTTTGAAGGTTATGGGTGTTGCTGCGGGCTTGTCTGCCATCACCGCCTTTCAGGAGGCTGTCGCACAAGAACAAGCAACAAATGCTGATTCTACTTTGGTGAAGTTCGAGTGGAATTATTACATGCCTGAACTATTTGGTGAGTGTGTGACTCCTGATCATTTGGCTCAATGGGATGAAATGGCAGAATTCATCTCTAAATTTCCGAATGATACATTTCTTGTGGTGGGACATACGGATAGTCGTGGAAGTGAGGCATATAAGCTAAAAGCATCGACAAGTCGGGCTAAATATATTCGTCAAATGCTTGTTGATCGTGGTATAGATCCAGAAAGAGTCAAATCCATTGGTTGTGGGGAAGCAGAGCCTAAGATACCCAATGCTGAAACTGAATTTGAACACGAACAAAACAGACGTATCACCTTAGAAATTTATTCTCCAGAAAGAGTTAATGAGATAAAAAAGAAGACAAAGGTGAAATGAACGGCTGATTATCGTCCCAACAGGTAACGTTCTTGATTACTAACCCTCAATACAACACAATATTCAATATGTTCCCTGCGAATGTACTCATACGGGTGAATGTATGGGTACGTGTCCGACCTGTGAGCGAGAGCGTCAGTACATAGAGGAACAACTGTCCATCAAGAAGAAAAAGGGAAATATATTGAAGATTGCAGGTGTGGCTGCAGGCTTGTCTGCCATCACAGCTTTTCAGGAGGCTGCCGCTCAAGAACAAACGATGAATACAGATTCTACTGCGATAAAGTTCGAGTGGAATTGGTACATGGACGACTTGATGGGAGCATCAATTCCTCCTGTTATTCTGAATCAATGGGATGAAATGGCTGAGTTCATTTCTAAATTTCCAAATGACACATTTCTTGTAGTGGGACATGCAGATGTATGGGGCGCCGAAGATTATCTAAAATCATCAGAAGAGAAATATAACCAAGCGCTCTCAGAAAGAAGAGCTAAGTATTTACGTGCAATGCTTATCGATCGTGGTGTGGATCCAAATAAAATTCAAGCAATTGGCAGTGGAGATAAAGAGCACATGATACCAAATGCAGAAACAGCATTCGATCACGAACAAAACAACCGTGTCACCTTGGGATTCTATTCTCCTCAAAGAGTCAAGGAGATAAAAAAGAAGACAAAGAAGAAATGATAGGAGGATTAAAAAGAACAAATGGATTATTTCCTCTGATAATTATTCATCATTTCATAAAGATATGCGGGACTTTGGACATAAAGTTCCCCTTCCTCATCCTGCAAGGCTGGCATCAGAGGTGAGTTATACACGTGTTCCATAGCCTCCTCAATGGAACAATTTGTATCCTCCATGACATATTTCACCAACTCGCTTAAAGCATAGTCAGTTAAATACGTTGCTATTTGATGATGAGATGGTTGTTTCATATGGTTTCAACGTTAATTTTATGAAGAAAGCGTAACGCTTGTTCCGTTCCAAAGCAGTATTGTTGATCGAGATATTTGTCTTGAAGTAACAAGGCAGCTTGCTCTGGCGAATAGATGCCCTCGTGATAATTCGTTAATTGCAATACGACACCATCATCGGCAATAGGACCTACTACAATGTCATAATTATGTATGGCTTTTTTGTTTTTCTTATCTCGATATCTTGATTTGTTCCGTGATAGAGTATCATGCTAATTTCCCTCCATTTTTTTGACAGATAATGAGCAGGTCGTCTATTGTCTCGTCTATAGATTGCAAATGTTCAACGTCGTAGAACTCAATTAGAAACGCAAGCCCCTTGTACTCATGCAAGTAGCGAAATGCGTCTTGCCGAGTCATAGCAAATCGTTGTCCAAATGCATGGATACATGCTGTTAAAAATGGTATTTCATACTTGCTCATTTCGGTCGTTGATATCTACTTTTGCAAATATAATATAATATTTTATATTTTAAAATTCTACTTTTCAAACTGCTTTTGTTACCTTTGAAAGGTCTCTATTAAACCTCATAAATGATTATACATGAATCACGGGAAGGAAAAATGTGAAGCGCTAAAGGCCATCAGGAAACAGATAGCTGATTTGAACAATATTCAATATGTTCCCTGCGAATGTACTCATACGGGTGAATGTATGG